>DATMEE010000563.1:0-4828 GCA_035557035.1 Phycisphaerae bacterium | reverse complement strand
CCTGCCCGCCGCACTGCTCACAGAGCAGTGGCACACATCCCTTTTTCCCCAATTTGGAAGAGCTTTCTGAAGAAGAACAGGAAGCGTGGTCGGAGTTCTATCTCTGGTGCATCGACCAGGAATGGGGACCGGACTCGGAGTACAGCGGAGCGCAGCAGCTTGAGCGGTTGATGGAGAAGCAAATGGAACTGGGCCTGACCGAATAGCTCAATTCATCAGAGCCGAAATTTGGCGAACCGCGGCCCGGGTGCAACCGCACCCAGGCGCGTTCAGGTGAACAGCGCCCTAGCGCGGAGCCGGATGATACGTCGGCTGTGGATTGGCGGGTTCGAACGAGCGGACTAACATCCTTCCAGGCTTAGGAGGACGACACGACATGAATCCGCACCAACTCGCCGCGTGGATCAAAACAGAGCATGAAATCGTCGCGGACCTGATCGCCACCCTGTCGGAGAAAGCCGCGTCTGTTCCGCGTGCCAACCGCCAGCTTTGGATCGATGAAACCCACACGGCGTTCGAGCACCTTCGAGCGCATTTGACGAAGCACATGGCGTTGGAGGAGCAGGACGGCTATATGTCGATCGTGCTCGAAGCCCGGCCCACGCTGGCGCGCGAAGTGTCACGGCTCAGAAGGGAACACGGCGAGTTCACCGGTCTGATGAATCGCATTCAGCAGGCGCTTCAAGAGATCGGCACCGAAGATAACCTGCTGATTCGGGATGTCCGCAATCGCATACAGGACTTGCTCTCGTACGTGGACCACCATAAACAGATGGAGGATATTCTGATCACGTCCGCGCTGAATCAGGACATCGGCGAGAAGGACTAAGCCGTCTATTCCGACTTCTTCAACTGCTCGCTCGCCGCGTTGGCGACGTGTTCGTAAACCGACGCGAAGAGTCCCATCAACGGAAACGAGCTTCGCGAAACACTCAGCGGGCCCAACCTCTTGAGCGCCGGTTCGCATTCCGCTGTAATGAGCGGCGGGAAATCAGCTTCAGTCGTTCCCCAGAATGACGCCGGGGGCGCTGCGATTTCGCCCTTTTCGTTACGCACGTCTTTACAATCGGATTGTGAAACGCTCATCAAAGTTTCCTTGCTCGGCCGCCGTCATTCCTCCGCGACAGCATCCAATGAAAGCGCCAGGTATTCCTTCAATTCGCCCGTCGACAAATTCGTGAGCCATTCGTCGCCGCTGCCGACGATGTGGTCCGCCAGCGCCGCCTTTTCGGTGAGCAATTTGTCGATCCGGTCCTCAATAGTTCCGATGCTGACAAACTTGTACACCTGCACCCGGCGGGTCTGGCCGATGCGATGCGCCCGATCGGTCGCCTGCTGCTCGACGGCGGGGTTCCACCAGCGATCGAAATGGAAAACGTGGTTCGCCCGCGTCAGGTTCAACCCAAAGCCGCCGGCCTTGAGCGAAAGCAGGAAGAGCCGCTTCTTGCCGTCGGGATTTTGAAATTCATCGACCATTTCATCGCGGCGCTTGGCGGGCGTGCCGCCATGTAGAAACAACACTTCGGTCCGCAGCCGTTCCTCGATCATCCGCTCCAGCAGATCGCCCATGACCCGATATTGCGTGAAGATCAGCGCGGCGTCGCCTTCCTCCAGCACCTCTTCCAGCATCTCGACAATGCGCTCGCACTTGCCGCTGCGGCCTTCGAGGCTGCTGTCGTCCTGGTGAAAATGTGCGGGATGGTTGCAGATTTGCTTCAGCTTGGTGAGCGTCGCCAGAATCAAGCCGCGGCGGCGAATGCCGGATGCCTGGTCGATCTCGTCCAGCATCTGGCGCACGGTCTCCTTATAAAGCGCCGCCTGCTCCGTCGTGAGATTGCAGAAAATCCGCATTTCCAGTTTTTCTGGCAGGTCGCACTGCACGTTCGGGTCGCCCTTCAGCCGCCGCAGGACGAAGGGTCGGATCATTCGCCGCAATTGCTCCGCGCGCTTCTGGTCGCCCATTTTTTCGATGGGGATCGCGAACTGCTTGCGAAACGAGGCGGCCGATCCGAGCAGGCCGGGATTCAGCGCCTCGATGATCGACCACAATTCGGACAGGTGATTTTCGAGCGGCGTGCCGGTTAGCGCGACGCGATGCGTCGCTTTCAGAGACCGGATCGCAACAGATTGATTCGCGCTGGGGTTCTTGATCTTTTGCGCCTCATCCATCGCGATGCGATTCCAGCGCACCCGCGAAAACAACTCAAGGTCGCGATGCGCCAGGCCGTACGTCGTAATGACGACGTGATGCTTCTCCGCCGTTTCGATGAATGCGTCGCCCGCCAGGCGGTCCGGCCCGTGGTGCACGAGGGTTCGGAGCGGCCGCGCGAACTTGTGAAGCTCGCGCTGCCAGTTGCCGACCACCGACATCGGAACGAAGAGCAGCGTCGGGCCAACCTGTGGATTTTGTCGCCGCTCGTAAAGCAACAGGGCGATTAGCTGGATCGTCTTCCCCAGGCCCATGTCATCGGCAAGGCACGCCCCGATCCCGAGCCGATTCAAGAACGCAAGCCAGTCCAGGCCGCGCACCTGATATGGCCGCATCGTGCCGTTGAAATCCTCCGGCTGTTCGAGGCGCTCGAGTTCAACGTGCGAGCTTTCGTTGAGCAGGCGCTCAAGCCATGACGTCCCCACCAGACCGACGATGGGCAGGCCGGTGTCCTCCTCTTCGATCCCCGCCGAGAGCCGAACGGCCTGGGCCAGCGTAAGCGCGCCGCCGGCATGTCGCTGCATGAAGGCCCGCGCCTTGTCGAACGCGACCGCATCGAGATCGATCCATTGACCCCGAAGCCGCACGAGCGGCGCGCGGCTCTGGACGACGGCCTCGAATTCTTCCGGCGTCATTCGCTCGTCACCGACCGCCACCCGCCAGTCGAAGTCCATCATGCTGTGAAGTCCGAACGAGCCCAGCGAGAGTTCGCCCTCGGAACCGCGCTCATCGCGCGGCCGCACGACCAGCTCCAGGCCGAGTCGCCGCTGGCGCGTCTGCGCCCATTCCGGCAGGGCGACGTCGAACCCCTCTGAAACCAGGAGCGGAGCACGTTCGCGGATGAACTCATGCGCCTCGGCGAGCGACAGCGTCACGTCGCGCCATTCGTCCGAGTTCAGCACACCGCGAAGTTGTGGAAAGACCGCCGCGGCACGATTCAGTTCCGCCCGCAGATGCGAGGCGCGGGCTGAAAGGTGCTGCCCGAGAATGGACGCGGTCTGCTCGCCTTCGAGCCATAACTGCCGGATGTCGAGCGAGTCATCATTCGCCCCGGACTTCATCTCGAAGCGCACCCGCCACGGCTCGATTTCATGCTCTACTTCATCGTGCGTCTCGATCCGAGGCTCCAGCAGCGTGAACGACAACTCGGGCATCTCTTCGCCGTCGGTTACGGCGATGGGGGCGGCCCATGCCCGGATTTGTCCGGCCAGCTCCGCCGGATCCTCGTCGGGCCAGGCGTGCGACCGTCGATCGCCAACGAGACTCGAAATCCAGCGAACCTCCCATTTCCGCTCATGCTGCGCGCGTTCGTGAAAATCCCGGTAGAATTCGTCGCCCTCCAGACAGCGTCGAATCACGGCCTCGCACGACGCGGTCAGGAAGCTGTCCACCAGCCGGGCCTGCGTGTCCGGTTTCCCGTTGTCGGCAATCGCCAAGTGACAAATAGGCGGCATCATGGCGGCCATCCGCTCGATCCACTTCAGCTCGGCGGCGTCGCACACGAGCACGCGCCATCGGCCTTCGAAGCGGGACGGCTCGACCTGCTCGACCGTCGGTGCAAACTGCTGCCGCCCCAGCGCCGACAATCCATATCGCGCAAGCAATTGCCAGAATCGCAGGGAAGGCCCAATCGCCGGGCTGGGGCGCGAAGACATGCTCGTGAGCAAATCAATGCTGTCCGCCGGCCCAAACGCCAGGGCTTCCAATTCAAACGTGGTCCGTTCGAAATCCGCGATCTCTCCATGAGCATGTCGGGCCGGAACCGACGGCAGAGGCCATTCCTCGCGCGCGGGCAGGCATAGACGCACTCGTTTTTCTTCTGCGATGGAGGCAAGCAGGCCATCGGGCGTGATTTCGCCAAGTGCCGCATGAAGACCATCGGTCGGGAGCGCGAACGGATGTGCCTTGATCGTGGCGCCGGTCCCCGTCCTGCTTGGAAGCACTGCGGTCCCGGAGCCGCCCGGCGCTGCGTCGTGCATCGCGGCCGGATGAGAGATTTCGGAACCGGTCGCGTCGAGTTCTTCCCCCCAAACCAATAGCTGAGAATTATGCCAGATGCCGTGGAGTCGAAACATCGTTCTCCGATGGAAGCGCTGCAGGCTCGCCAGCGCGGGATAAACCCAAACAACGGCCGATCGCGGGCCGCGAAGAGAAACGCAGCATTCTACCGTGAACGGGTCAGAATTGCATCCTCGCGGCGCCTGTGAAAAATGTGACCGCCGGGATAGGATTGAGATGGCTCGATTTGAAGGGGATTCCCGCGTCTTTCTCGAAAGGATGATCGCGTGCTCGATTGTTCAGATTACAGTCTCGAAGGCCGCAAGGCGCTGGTCTGCGGCAGCACCCAGGGCATCGGCCGGGCCTGCGCCCTGCGTTTCGCGAAGCTCGGCGCCGAGGTCACGCTTTTCTCCCGCGATGAAAACGCCCTGAATCGAGTGCGCGGCGAGCTGCCGAATCCACGAGGCGTGGCGCACCGCGCCCTCGTCGCCGATTTCGCCGAACCGGATCAGGTAAAGGCCGCGATCGAGCAGCATCTCGCCGAGGTCGGCGTCGTTCATGTTCTCCTCAACAACACGGGAGGCCCTTCGTCGGGGCCGATCCTCGAGGCGCCGCCGGCGG
>DATMEE010000562.1:0-6796 GCA_035557035.1 Phycisphaerae bacterium | reverse complement strand
CAATAATAGCGAAGGATATGCCGGGGCGAAAGAAATCAGTCATCGAACGGGCGAATTGCCACGCGACGTTAACCCCAGGCCCAAATCTTGGAACTAGAAACCAGAAACTCGAAACTCGAATCACGATCGATTCCAGAAGCTCTTTTTCGTCGGGGCGGAACCCGCGACGGCCGGCTCCGGCCTGGACCGCATGAGCGTCGCCTGATGCTGTCGCTGCGCCTCCTCGATGAGTTTCTCGACGCGCGTCATGTCGCGCTTCTGCTCGGGCGTCATGTGCTTGGCCAGCTCGTGGTGCAGGCGCTTGGCCATGTCCAGTGCGACGGTCAGCGGCATGGGGGATGAGTGCATCATGTCGAGCGTTACTCCTGATCAACGTAACGATTCATGAACCGCGCGGGTTCGATGATTCGCTTGGCTTCCTTCGAGGAAACAGTCTGGTTGGCATTCGCCGAGGCGAATGGGCGGGCGTCCGTACCTCGCGCCGGAACATTCTATGCAGGCTATCGGAGGGATTTCTCTCATGGCCGCAAAGCGGAAACCGTTCCGCTTCCCGGACAGGAATATTGTCGCATCGCGCCCCGATCCGTGTCAACGGCTATATCATTCGGCGTTTACGTTACCGGTCGAATCACGGAGCAGGCCTTGGAGACGCAGAAGAAAAAAAGTGCAGCGGCAGGCGGCCTCTGGTCCAGGACGAAGAAAATCGTCATCGACCAGATCATCGGCCTGCACGACACACCGCATCGAATCGCCCTCGGCGTCTTTCTCGGCTTCGTCGTCGGCTGGTCGCCGACCATGGGGCTCCAACTCCCGCTTTATTTGATCGCCGCCTGGACCTGTCGAGCCAATCGCGTCTCCGGCATTCCTGTGATTCTCCTTACCAACCCCCTGACGGCCGTGCCGATCTACGCCGTCAACTGGAAAGTCGGCGCGTGGTTCCTGGATGTTTTTCGGAAAGCTCCGGATTCTGTGGCTGAGAGCCATCAAATGGCCCGACTCAAGGCGTTTGTCGATGAGTTCAGCCTCGCAAACCTGTTCGACGGCGAATATTGGCGGAACATCTGGCCGACGCTCAAATCACTCAGCGTCGAGCTGATCGTCGGCTGCCTCATCGTCGGCGTCATCTGTGGAATTCTGGGATATGGTGCCGCGTATTACGGCGTGATCGCGTACAGGAAGCGCCGGAATCAGAGCGGCGACTTTCAGAGCCGCGCCCGTTAGGAAGCGGGGACGGTTCCACGTGCAACGCGCTTGGCCCGCTCCGCCGAACGCCTTGACTGCTTTCCGCCCCAGGCCTTCGTCAACTCAGTGCCCACGATTTGACACGACGGACAAAAATGGGTCGAGCGGCCCGCAATCGTCCTCCGCTCAATCGCCGCACCGCACCGCACACAAGGCTTGCCCTCCTTGCCGTACGCCAGGTGCCGCCGTTGAAATCCGCCCTTGCTGCCATCGGCCCGAACGTAATCCCGCATCGACGACCCCTTCAATCGAATCGCATTCTTCAGCTTCGAGCGGATGCTCGCTGCCAGCTTGGCAACTTCGTCCCCGGTCAGCTCGCCCGCAAGGGACAGTGGATGGATTCCCGCGTCGAACAGCGCCTCGTCACAATAAATGTTCCCCAGACCGCCAATCGCCGATTGATCCATTAACAGAGCTTTGATCTGTCGCCGACGACGGCAAATGTGCGCCAATTGCGCTGTACTGATTCGCAGCGCATCGACCCCCAGCCGATGAATGCCACCGATCGCGCTCTTGCCTCCCAATTTCTCCCCGTCCGCGTAATACCAGATGCCGCCGAAGCGCCGGGCATCGCGCATGCGCATTTCGAAATCGTAATTCGCAAACTGAACAATGAAGTGTGTATGCGGCTGCAACGTCGCCCCCCGCCGCTCAAAATAAATCCGTCCGCTCATGCCCAGATGCAGCACCAGCCGCGCCCCGTCGTCGAGCCGGATCGTGATCCATTTGCCGTCGCGCCGTATCTCCTCAATCCGACGGCCTTTCAGTCGCTTCCCCAATACCGCCGTCTTCGTCCGAACATAATCGCGCCGCCGCAGCGTCGCGGCCTCAATAACGGCCGCCATCACCCGCCCGCGAATCTCGCGCACGATCGTTTCAACTTCGGGGAGTTCCGGCATGGTATTTTCCAGTCGCTACTATCGGCTGGTTCAAAAGGTGCATGATTGATGCCTCACCCTGGTTGAGAATCGCGTCAAGGTATCCTCTGAGCCCGTTCCGCCTCCTCCACCGGCGGGCACAGGCACATCAGGTTGCGATCGCCCCACACGTTGTCAATGCGGCCAACGTGCGGCCAGAACTTGCGTTCACGTGTCCATCGCGTCGGAAAGGCCGCCTGCTCGCGGGAATATTTGTGGCTCCACTCGGTGGCCGCGACGACGAAGGCCGTGTGGGGCGCGCCCTTGAGCACGTTGTCCTCGCGATCGGCCTTGCCGGTTTCGATCGCGCGGATTTCCCCGCGGATGGCGATCATCGCCTCGCAGAAACGGTCCAGCTCGGCCTTTGATTCGCTCTCGGTCGGCTCGATCATCAGCGTGCCTGCCACGGGAAACGACATCGTCGGAGCGTGGAAACCGTAGTCGATCAGACGCTTGGCGATGTCGTCGATCTTGACTCCGGCCGATTTGTCGAACGGGCGGCAATCGACGATGAATTCGTGGGCCACCCGGCCGTTTCGTCCGCGATAGACGATGGGGTAATGCCCTTCGAGGCGTTGCGCCATGTAATTGGCATTCAATATCGCGACCTGGGTCGCCTTTCTCAATCCCGCGGATCCCATCAGCGCGATGTAAACGTAGGAAATCGGCAAAATGGCCGGACTGCCGTATGGCGCGGCGGACACCGGACCGACTGTCGAATCCCGCACCGACGCCGGATGACCCGGCAGAAACGGGGCGAGATGAGCGGCAACGCAGATCGGTCCCATGCCCGGTCCCCCGCCGCCGTGAGGGATGCAGAAAGTCTTGTGCAAATTGAGATGACACACGTCCGACCCGATGTCGCCTGGCCGGCAGAGGCCCACCTGAGCGTTCATGTTGGCGCCGTCCATGTACACCTGGCCGCCGTTCTCGTGTACCACCCGGCAAATCTCGGCGATGCCCTCCTCGAAGATGCCTGCCGTCGAAGGATAGGTAACCATTAGGCACGATAGATCTTTTCGATGTTCCTGCGCCTTGGCCTTCAGGTCGCCTACATCAACCGCGCCTTTCGCATCGATGGCGACCGCCACGACTTTCATGCCGGCCATGACCGCGCTGGCGGCATTGGTGCCATGCGCCGAGACGGGGATCAGGCACACGTCGCGATGCTGATCGTTGCGACTACGGTGGTATCCGCGAATCGCGAGCAGGCCGGCGTATTCGCCTTGCGAACCGGCGTTCGGTTGCAGCGACACTGCGGCAAACCCCGTTATGTCCGCCAGCCATCCTTCGAGCCGCTGAAATAGTTCGGCATAGCCCTGCGTCTGTTCCGGCGGCGCATACGGATGCAGGTGCGCGAATTCGGGCCAGGTGACCGGGATCATTTCGCTCGTGGCGTTCAACTTCATGGTACATGAGCCGAGCGGAATCATTGCACTGGCCAGCGAGAGATCGCGCTGCTGGAGGGCGAAGATGTAGCGCAGCATTTCCGTCTCGGAGTGATATGCATTGAACACCGAATGTGTAAGAAAGGGCGAAGTGCGTGCAATGCCGTCAGGTAGCTCAGAAGCTGAGCGTCTCAGATCACGTACGTTACCCTCCCGACCACCCAATGCCGCAAGCAAGTCGCTGATCACGTGTTCGCCGGTCGTCTCATCGACGGACAGGGCCAACCATCCGTCGCCCAGGTCGCGGAGATTGATCGAGCGCTCGCGAGCCTGCCGCAATGCCTCCTGCGCCTTTCCGCCGGACGGCCTCACGCGCAGGGTGTCGAAGACGGCATCCGTTGCGACCTCATGGCCAAGCCGCTTCAAAGCGCTTCGCAGTCCTTCTGCAATGGCGTGAATACGATAGGCAATTCGTCTTAACCCGCCCGGCCCGTGATACACGGCGTACATGCTCGCCATGATCGCGAGCAGCACCTGCGCGGTGCAGATATTGCTCGTCGCCTTCTCACGGCGGATGTGCTGCTCGCGCGTCTGAATCGCGAGGCGATAGCCCGAACGACCCTGGGCGTCCCTCGACACGCCGACGATCCGGCCGGGCATCTGCCGCGCGAATTCGTCGCGCGTGGACATGAAGGCGGCATGCGGCCCGCCGAAGCCCATCGGCACGCCGAAGCGCTGGGAATTGCCGACGGCGATGTCCGCTCCCCACTCGCCGGGCGGACGGATGAGCGTGAGCGCGAGAAGATCAGTGGCGACCGCGACCATCGCTTTTGTCGCATGTGCCCGTGCCACGACGTCGTCATATCGCTCGATATTCCCATATGTCGTCGGATATTGCAGCAACACGCCGAAATACGCCCCCTTTTCAAAATCGATCTTGAAGGGGTCCCCGACCGTGACCTTGATGCCCAGCGGCTCAGCCCGCGTGCGAATCACCGCGATGGTCTGCGGGTGGCAATCCTCGGCGACGAAAAACGCCATCCGATCGTCACCCACAATACGATGGCACATCGTCATCGCCTCGGCTGCCGCCGTCGCCTCGTCCAGCAGCGAAGCGCTGGCCAGCGGCAGGCCCGTCAGATCGGCGACCATCGTTTGAAAATTCAAGAGGGCTTCGAGCCGGCCCTGGGCAATCTCAGCCTGGTACGGCGTGTACTGCGTATACCAGCCCGGGTTTTCCAGAACATTGCGCAAAATGACCGGCGGAGTGATGCAGCCGTAGTAGCCCATGCCGATCATGGAGCGGAAGACTTTGTTCTTCGACGCGATTGTCTTGAGCTCGCCGAGCAGCTCATGCTCGCCGCGCGGCTCGCCGATCGACAGCGGCTCGCGCAACCGAATGTCCGCAGGGATCGTGGCGTCCGTCAACTCGTCCAGCGACTTGTATCCGATCGCCTGGAGCATTTCGCCGATGTCTGCGTCGCTGGGACCGATGTGGCGATGAACGAAAGTGTCGATGGGTTCTAGATTGTCCGAAGTGGACTGAATTTCTCGCATGATAAAGCGTTACCCTGGATGGTCGGGATTGTACACGTTCTCCCGTCCCCTTCTTTCGGGGCGGGGCTAAACGATCCGTGCGAATCGAGTGATTCTAATCTAAGAGAAGGAGCGCTGCCTCGCCACGTCCGGCGACCGCATGGATCACCGTATCAGGCAAATGCGAACGGCCGAATCGTCAACCATGGACTATTTTCCACTAAGCTGGGCGTGGTATTGATCGGCCGTGAGAAGGTCCTTTAGAGAATCCGCGGCGGCCACTTTTACTTTTATCATCCAACCCGCCCCCATCGGATCGTTGTTGACGGTTTCCGGCGCATCGTTCAACCCCTTGTTCACTTCGGTCACGACGCCGGTGACGCCGCTGTTCAGATCGCTCGTGGCCTTGACGCTCTCGATTTCGCCGAAGGATTTGCCGGTCGTGACTTGCTTTCCAACCGCAGGCAGCGAGACGTACGTCACATCGGTCAACTCGTCCGCCGCGAACTGGGTGATGCCGATGGTGCAAATGTCCCCATCGAGCTTGTGCCACTCGTGTGACTTCAGATAGCGTCGATCGTTTGGAACAGCCATATCAGCTCCCAATTTGTTTCTAAGCCGGCCGCTTGTAGAACGGCAGCGCGACCACCGCCGCTGCAATCCGCGAGCCGCTTACGTCGATGGCGAGCTGCGCTCCCGGAGTCGACAGCGCCGAATCGACGTAGGCCATCGCGATCGACTTGCCCAGCGTCGGGCTGAGCGTGCCGCTGGTCACTTCGCCGACTTCGCGATCACCGTCGAAGACCTTGGCGCCCTGCCGCGCGATGCGCCGGCCTTCCAGCTCCAGGCCGCTGATCTTTCTTGCAGGACCGCTCGCATCGATGTCGCGAAGCGCCGCGGCCCCGATGAACTCCTTCGTCAAATCCACGCACCACTTGCAACCCGCCGAGATCGGATCGATATTCTCATTGAGTTCGTGCCCATACAAGGGCATCCCGGCTTCCAGCCGGAGCGTGTCCCGCGCGCCCAATCCCGCCGGCTTCACCGTTACCCGGTCAGCGCCGCCGTCCTTGGTCAGAAAATCCCACACCAGCACGCCCGCCGACGCGGGTAGCACCAGCTCCAGCCCATCCTCGCCGGTGTAGCCGCTGCGGAAAACGCTGTAGCCCATGCCCATGTACGAACCGGCGATGAATCCGTAACGCGGCATCTCGCCGACCTTGATCGGCCACTTGTCCGCCTGGGCCTTGAACATCGGGAGGGTGGCCGGCCCCTGAATGGCGAGCATGACGGTGGCGGTCGTGGCGTCGTCGATCTTGACCTTCAGCCCCTCCGCGTGCTTTCGCAGGTGTGCCATAATCTTGTCACGATTGCCGGCGTTGCACACCATGTAGAGGTAGTCCTTGAAGCGCGAGACGATCACGTCGTCGAGAATCCCCCCGCGCTCGTCGCACACGTGGCTGTAGGCCGACTTGCCCGCGACCAGTTTCGCGATGTTGCGCGTGCACACGCGATCAAGCAGCCTCTCGGCATCGTCGCCGCTGAACTTCAGCCGGCCCATGTGCGAGACGTCGAAAATGCTCGACGCCGTTCGCGTATAGGCGTGCTCCTCGTTGATGCCGCGATACATGACCGGCATCTCCCAGCCGCCGAACTCGACCAGCCGGGCGCCGAGGCGCTTGTGGGTTTCATAAAGCGGGGTTTTGAGCATGA
>DATMEE010000561.1:0-9511 GCA_035557035.1 Phycisphaerae bacterium | reverse complement strand
TCTGCGAAGCTGAAGCAGATCTTCGTCTCGAGAAACGAGCACATCTGCCCGACTCAAATTGGCCAGCGCCAACCAGAAATCGTCGTTGGGATCGCGACACACTTGAGGATATGAGTCAGGTGAATAGAGTTCAGTTCGCCTCAGAAGATCAGCAACCGAAGCCGCCTCTGAACTGTCAAAAAGTTTCGACTTACTGGGCCGTGCAATAACGTCCATGAATTCTTCAATTGCTTGGGGGGATGTAATTAGCCTGAGTCGACCGGACTCTGCGGCATCAGCAATCTCTCGCCACCAACCTTTGATGAGCGCGCTGATTAAGACCGACGTGTCGAGGATCGCGCGGATAATGGCAGCTCCTGGCGAACATCATTGACTGCACGGTCGACCTCCTCGTCTGAAACATCCGGCAGATTCGCTCGCGACGCCTCGATTTTCTCGCAGACAACTCGCCATCGCCGGGCCCATGTCAACCGATCAATGGCCTCCGCGACCGCAAGCTGATCTTCGGGATCAAGCGATTTGACCCGGTCTATGATGGCGTCCACGCTCTGCTGCGACACGATGCCCTCCAATCTGCTGCCTGTTATTATATCAGAACGCACCAACTCTTTCACATCCGAAACACGCCCACCCGCCGCTCCGGCCACGGCGCATTCAAGCTCGCCGAAATCGCCAGCCCCAGCACCATCCGCGTGTCGGCCGGGTCGATCACGCCGTCGTCCCACAGCCGGGCCGTGCTGTAGTAAGCGCTGCCCTCGCGCTCATACTTCTCCAGCGTCGGCCGCTTGAACGCCTCCTCTTCCTCCGGTGACATCGCTTTGCCACCCTTGGACGCGATCTGATCCTTCTTCACCGTCAGCAGCACGTTGGCCGCCTGCTCGCCGCCCATGACGCTGATCCGGGCATTGGGCCACATCCACAGAAACCGCGGCTGATACGCCCGCCCGCACATCCCATAATTCCCCGCCCCATACGAGCCGCCGATGATCACCGTGAACTTCGGCACGCTCGCGTTCGACACCGCCGCCACCATCTTCGCCCCATCCTTGGCGATGCCGCCCGCCTCATATTTCCTGCCCACCATGAACCCCGTGATGTTCTGCAGGAACACCAGCGGGATCCGCCGAACACTGCACATCTCCACAAAATGCGCCGCCTTCTGCGCGCTCTCGCTGAACAGCACGCCGTTGTTCGCAACGATCCCCACGGGATAACCCCAGATGTGCGCAAACCCCGTCACCAGCGTCGCCCCATATAGCGCCTTGAACTCGTGCAAGCGGCTCGCGTCGACAATCCGTGCGATGACCTCCCGCACGTCGTAGGGTTTGCGAATGTCCTTCTGAATCACGCCGTAAATCTCCAGCGGATCGTGCGCCGGATCCTCCGCCGCACTCACGGCGATGTGCGTCTTCGGCCGCGTATTCAGGTGTGCCACGATGCTGCGCGTAATTGCCAGCGCGTCTTCGTCGTTCTGCGCATAGTGATCGGCCACGCCGCTCGTCCGGCAGTGAACGTCGGCCCCGCCGAGCTCCTCCGCAGTCACTTCTTCTCCCGTCGCCGCCTTCACCAGCGGCGGCCCACCCAGAAAGATCGTGCCCTGGTTCCGCACGATCACCGCCTCATCGCTCATCGCCGGCACGTACGCCCCGCCCGCCGTACACGAGCCCATCACGACGGCGATCTGCGGAATGCCCAGCGCCGACATCTGCGCCTGGTTGTAGAAAATGCGCCCGAAGTGGTCCCGATCCGGAAACACCTCGTCCTGCATCGGCAAAAATGCCCCGCCGCTGTCCACCAGATAAATGCACGGCAGATGATTCTCCCGCGCGATCTCCTGCGCCCGCAGGTGCTTCTTCACCGTAATCGGGTAATAGGTGCCGCCCTTCACCGTCGCATCATTCGCGACGATCACGCACTCGCGGCCCTGCACCCGGCCGATTCCCGTGACCATGCCCGCCCCCGGCGCCTCGCCTTCGTACAGTTCCCAAGCCGCCAGCGGGCTGAGTTCGAGAAAAGGGCTGTCGGGATCGACCAGCCGATCGATCCGATCGCGAGCGACCAGCTTCCCGCGCCCCCGATGCCGCGCCATCGCCGCCTCGCCGCCGCCCAGCTTCACTCGGGCGATGCGCTCACGCAGCTCCATGACCAGGCCGACCATGTGCGCGGAATTTTCGCGATACGCCGCATCGGTCGTGCTGAGCTTCGATTGAATGACGTCCATAGGCCTGCCTGCACACCGGAAACTATTCTGAAATGGCAATGTAGCGGGCGAATGGATGCCGTGGTAGGGCGGCGGTCACCGGCCCTCTCATGCTGCACGCCCTCAATCAGGGGCGTTCGACTGGCGTGCCGGTCGCAGGTGTTCGGAGTCAAGATAGGCGAGGATCAACTCGGCCAATGCTGTGTGGCCCGCGCGATTGAAATGGCCGTCCACCGTGAAATAGAGCTTCTCGCCCAATCGGCCTCGGTCGCTCAGGCTTTTGAAGGGGTTGAGACAGCGAATGTCATTCTCCTTGCAAAACGTCTCATACGCTGAGCAAAACACGGCGGGATCCTGACTCCGGGCGTACTCGAGAACCGTGCAGACACGTTCATGGTAAACGTGCTCTTTCGCCGGAATAGGAATGACCAGGAATTCAGCTCGGATGGACGCCGCCAGCGCCTTCGCACGCAGCAGGGCCTCTCGCGTGCTCGCCCAGCCCCTGGCGATCGAAGGAAGGCGAAGGTCCTGCGCGGCGTAAGATGTCGCGTCGCATTCCAGCCGAAGTCCGTTACCCTCATACATCACCCGAGCCCCCAACGCCGGATTCTGCGCCTCATCGCCGGGGTTTACCGGCGGCCGGATGTAAATGTGTCGCCGCATGGCATCATAGATTTCGGTCGAGCGCGGGTAATCGAACTGTCCTTTCAGGGGGCGCGCGATCGCCTCCCACGACAGGAAGATGGTGTCCTCATACCAGTCGTTGACGTATGCGGCCCAGATGATCAATCTGGGCCTGTGCCGCATGCCGTGGATTTCGAGGGTTCGTTGGATCTGCGTGCTTCCATAGATGTTGGTCATGCCCAGGTTGACCACGTCGGCGCCGATGGCCTTTTCGACCTGCTCGACCCACGCCGCATCGAGCATGGTGTCGTGGCCGAACGTAAAGCTGTCGCCCACGGCGACGGCGAACACTTCTCCGTCGATTCCATCATCCCGAAAGCAGACTCCGTTTGCGCCGACGGGCGTTGAGCGATAGTTGACGATCTCGCCATCGTCGTTCTTAAATGTGAAATCAACGTTGGGCGCGAAGCGGTGCTCCAGGGCGGCATCAGGAAGCCACACCTTCGGCAAATTCGTCTCATCGGTGAGCGGCGTGTATCCCCGGGGAATCGCCGTCTCGAGCGAAACTCGTGAGGCAATCCACGCCGTAGCGGCGAGCGCGCTCAGCGAAAGGCCAAAACAAATAAGAGAGAGTATCGCATACCTCGGCGGCCGGTTTGTCGAAATGGTGGATTGAATGGCTGCCGACTCCGATCGAGGGCTCGCTCCCTCGTCATCATTGCTGCGTACCTCTTACGCCTGCGATGGTTCTGCGGGGGAGAGAATTATGGACTCACATACTCGTAGTGGAGCCTTGAGTGTATTTGTGGATTTGATCGGTGCCAAGTGCCTTGCGATCATACACGCCGCGCGAAGCGGATCACTCGGCAGGCAGGGAGTCTCAGCGGCCGGGATGAAACTCCGCCGCCAGATCGCGCACCACGCGGACGACGCGAACGTCCTCCCGCGCCGCAAGATCGATCACCTCGCCGCGAGGCCGGCCCCGCGCATCGAGCGCCCGAACCACCGGCCGCGTGTTCCGCCCCGTCGTCGCCCGGACCACCACCGCGAACTGCCCGTTATCGAGTTCGACGTGGCTCCCCACCGGAAAAACCGACAGGCCGTCAATCAGCGCCCGGACGTATTCAGTCTCGTAACGGCCCGCACTGCACTCTTCCAGAATATGCCGCATGGCGTCATGCGGCGAAAGGGCGGGTCGATGCGGCCGCGGCCGGGTCATCGCCGCGTAGGTGTCCGCGATGCCGACGATCTTCGCGAAGGCGTGAATGAACATGCCGCCACGATTGCGCGGATAGCCCGATTTGTCCAGCCGTTCGTGCGATTGCAACCCGACGAACTTCACCTCCCGCGGCAGCCCGGGAATCTTTTCGAGATAATCCAGCGTGTAGAGCGGATGCCGCTGGACTTCCTGGATTTCCTCGGCCGTCAGCGGACGCGGCGCGAATCGGATCATCTCCGGCACCCGGAGCATGCCCACGTCGGCCAGCAATCCCGCGAGCCCGATCTCCATGATCTTTTCGCGGCGCAGGCCAAGCTGCGTGGCGATGTTCATGCTGAGTGCCGCAACATTGACGCTATGTTGAAACAGATATTCGTCGCCCGAGGTTTGCAGGCTGAGAATGGTCGGCAGCAGGTCCAGGTCCAGCGACACCATGTCGATGAACTCGTTCACGACCTTGTGCAGGCCGTCGTTCTTTGGCGAGTCGTTGAGTTTGAGCGCCTTGTAAAATTGCTCGACCGATTTGCTCGCCTGCACGTGAGACTTGAGGCCGCGCGACGCCCGTTCCTCCAGAATCGCCAACGTCACCCGCGGCCGTTGCGAAGCCGTCAGCGGTCGAATGGGCAGTTGCACGTCTTCCCGCTTGAGCGATTCGCCCAGCGGATCGGCCGGCGTCGTATCGGTGCTCGCGGCCGGCGCAGGCGTCGGGTCGGAACTGGTCGAGAGAAAGCGGATTTGCCGCTCGCGAAGCAGGGCGAGAAATTCCGGTGTGATGGTCATGCCCGCCGCGAGCAGCAGGACGCCGGTCCCCGCATCGTGCAAGCCCTTGGTCAGCCGCATGCCGACGCGAAGCGAAGCCGTCTTGACGATATCGGGAGCGGTCATGTCGGAGCCGCGCGCGTCCGGCGCCTGTTGGGCGTCATCCGGCGTTTGAATGGTGGGCGGATTCCTCATACAACTGGCCTCCCCCTTGCGCCTCTGCGTCAGCTCCATATCACCGCCGGTCTTCATCGGCGCTTCGAGGCTTGGTCCGAAGCTCCGAAATACCAACGATTGCAACGGGGACGTAGGCAGAACGCCGCTGCCTTTGCGAATTCGGCGGTTCTCCTATAATCGGGGCGATTTTCCTTTTTTTGATATGTCAACCCGCTCACTGCCGCGCCAATACTCGGACTCAACCATGCTCCAAACCATGCTCATCCGCGTCGGCCATTCTCCGGACCCCGACGACGCCTTCATGTTCTACGCCCTCGCGCGCGATCTCATCGACACGAAACCCTATCGCTACACTCATGAGATGGCCGACATCGAAACGCTCAATCGTCGCGCCGAAGTGGGCGAGCTCGAAATCTCCGCGATTTCCATTCACTCCTACCCGTACGTCCGCGATAAATATGCGCTGCTCGCCTCCGGATGCAGCATGGGCGACGGCTACGGCCCCATGGTCGTTGCCCGTCAGCCGATGTCGCTGAACGATTTGCGCGGCAAGCTCATCGCCATTCCCGGCGAGCGCACGACCGCGTTTCTAGCCTTGTTGCTCTGCCTCGGCCGCGACACCTTCCGACATCAGGTGGTCATGTTCGACCAGATTCCCGACGCCGTGGCCCGCGGCGACGTCGATGCGGGTCTGATCATTCACGAAGCCCAGCTCACCTATCGGCAGCAGGGTCTTTTCAAAGTCGTCGACGTGGCCGAGTGGTGGGGCGAGCAAACCAAGATGCCCCTGCCGCTGGGCGGCAACGTCGTCCTCCGGGCCCTCGGCGAAAAAGCGATGCACGACGTCGCCCGCCAGCTGCGCCAGTCCATTGAATACGGCCTGGCCCACCGCCGCGAGGCTATCGAATACGCGCTGCAGTTCGGCCGCGGCCTGGACACCGCCCTCACCGACCGCTTCGTTGAAATGTACGTCAACAAGTGGACCGTCGACTACGGCGACCGCGGCCGCGCCGCCGTGCGCGAGCTGCTCGCCCGGGCCTATCGCGAAGCTCTCATCCCCGACCCCGGCGAAATTGAATTCATCGGGTAGGTGCTAACAGCGCGTCACCCTGAGAAGCGGCAGCGACGGAGGGTCGGGCCGAACTGCGCGACCATCCCAAATACAGGAATAGCGCCGCAAAGGAAACTTCCTTTGCTTCGCTCACGCGGGCGGCGTCGTATCATCCGCCTTTGCGGCATCAAAATGCGCCACCCACGGCGCCACGAACTCCCGAATCCACTCCACCGAGAAAGCATAATCATTGTGCTCGCCGTTGTTACCGAACAGCGCCAGCGCCGGGCTCCACGACACCTGTCGCAGCTTGGGGTGCTCCATCTCGAATCCGAACGCCGCCGCCGCGGGCCCGAACACCCCGTCGAGCGTGCCCAGCCAGTGCGTCGTGAAATTGATCACCGTGTCCTTTGCCGACCAGTAGACGTATGCGCCATCGGTCGTGTTCTCCAGCATCCGCGTGAGATCATAGGCCGTCGAGATGCCCGGACTCATCAGGATGATCCGGTCGATCTGCTCGCCCGCCGGCATCTCCTCCCCCACCAGAACACAAACCATCGCGCCGCCCGAAAAACCGAGCAGCGTCACCGGACTGCCCGGATTGGCCGCTCGATGCGCCGCCAGCCGCGCCGCCTCCTCCCGCGCCCATGGCCGCTCATATTCCAGAAACTCGGTCGGAATGAAAAAGTTGAGCAACGGCGGGGCCCACGGCCTCACCTCGATCGCCTGATCGATGCCCGCCGCCCGCAACCCGGAATAGAATCCGAGCATTTCCGATCGCGTGTTGAGCGCGCCGGGATAGAGCACGATCAGCCCCCGATTCAATTCATCAGCGGTGGGCGCCGGCGGCTCCCATACGTCGCACGCGGTCCCCAAGGTGACGAGTGTCGCGAC
Organism: Phycisphaerae bacterium; assembly: GCA_035557035.1. Lineage (GTDB taxonomy): Bacteria > Planctomycetota > Phycisphaerae > UBA1845 > UTPLA1 > JADJRI01. Next base: position 2,587 of record DATMEE010000561.1, on the reverse strand, counting down.
GAGAAGACGTTGAGCCAACCGGAACACGAAAATATCTCCGCCGATACGCGACAGGTCCTTCGGAACGGAGAGATTCTATGCAGCGATTTTTCAACGGCCACGGGCGGAAGAAATCCGTATAGGACGCAAGGTCCGCGATTGGATGAAGTGTGGCACCGGCTAATAGTGGGTGCGAACGAATTGTCCACTGTGAGCACGAAGTGTAGTCGGATCCGATGCGAAGCCCATCGCCAAATCGAAACGGATCAATACCGATAGGACAGTCCGTCCGCGCCGTCGCCCTATCCCTGATTCACGACCGGTTGGGCGGACATCTGGTCTCGAAACTCCGCGCCGATGCGATACACCCCCTCGCCCAAGTCCGCACAATTTCGGACCGTGCAGATGGCCGAGGGCTTGCCGGGAATGGCGTCGAACCGCGCCGTAATAATCTCGCCGATGTTGGCCTGCCGGGTCGACACAAAGCCGACTCCGCCGGCCGAAAGGTCCAGCGACTGCGTGGCCACCTCTTCATTGTGCATGATGATGGTCAGCGACATCTCCGAGGCGACCCGCGCCCACCGTCGCCCCTCGAAGTCGCGCCCGCCGCGTCCCTCTCGCTTGTAGAGCTGGGCGAGCACCGCGCCGCCGACCGCAATGCGCGGGTGAATGTCCGGCGACGGCCGCACGTTCGTCAATATTTCCGGCGGATAAGTGTCGATCAGCGTAGCGAAAAAGCGGCTGCTGCAATACCGGCACTCCCAACTGCTCGCCACCTCGCCCGGCCGCGGCAGCCGGATGGGAAGGGAAAGGCCGCACACGTTGCACGGGTAGCACTCGTAAACAGTGGCGGTCCCGGTGGACATTTTTTCCTGCCTGTCGGCGAGCCGCATCACAGGGATTGATGCGGCAATCCAGGTGTTCCCGATATTCTTCGCCAATCAGGTCCGCGCCCATGAGGAAGCGGACGCCAACAGCTTTGCAGGAGTTCACTTTTTATTGTCCGGTCCGGAATTAGTAACCAGGGTCGCCGGAATCTGAAGCCTGAATTTCAAATTATGAACTCCGAAATCTCAAATTTCAAATCTGAAATCCGAGATTGGCCGCGGGAGTCTCGACGAATGATCGAAGTCGAACAGGAAGCGCATTGGCTTCAGTGCTCGATTGGCCTCAGCGTCTCAAACCCTTTCTTCCAGCAATCCTTGTCTTTCCCCGCTTTGCTCCCGACTTTTTCGCCGAGGTCTTCGCAGCCCCCGCTGCTCTCTTCGACATTGCCCCGGATTTGCCCGGGGCGCCGCGGCGCGCGGTAGCCTTCTTGGCGACCCGCACTTTCGCACCGACCTCAAAGTCCCACAGGGATGCAACGTTGTCCATCGCGTCCATCTTCCACATCGACGCCAGCAACCGATCCTGCTGCTGCTCTGAAATGACCCCGGACGCCAACGTGCGGAACTTGCTCTCCACTTCAGTATCCGTCATGGGGTTGCCGGCGTGGCCGCGCGGATACTTCACCGTCTTCTCAAAACTCCGCCCGTCCTTCATGTGTACGCGCAGCCGGTTCGGTATTCCCTCCGGATACCCCGCATTCATGTCCGCCGCTTCGACGATCGTCGTCCGATCCAGCAGGTCCAGATACTTCGCATCCGTAAACCGCGCCGGCTCAAAGGTCTCTCGCGTGACATTCCCATCCACCAGTGCGGCGATGGTCATGTACCCCATGCTGTGATCGGCTGTCTCCCGGCTGGTCGGCCGCCATTTCTCCTTCTCGCTGCCGATGATCGACACCGCGGCCTCGAACGACTCCATCTCGACGCGGTCGATGTCCGCCCAGGTGGAGCCCGCATTCATGAATTCCGAGCGAATCTGCAGCGCCGCGTCGATCGAGCTTTGCGCGTGATACTCCGCCGGCCAGAACTTGATGTAAGTTTTGTTGATCATGTAACCGGCGTCTTTCGAGCCGAGCTCAACGTCGAACGGCCGCCCGGTGAGCATTTTGAAGACACCCTTGGGCCCCTCGAAAATTTCATGCGGCCCGGTGAATCCCTGCCGCGCCAGGTTCACCGCAAAAATCGCCCCGCGGCACACATTGCTGAACGCGCACGCCTTCCACATGGAAATCTGCCCGGTGCGCGTCTGCCGCGTCGCGATGTTGCACACGCCCGCCAGGCCCTGCGCATGAACCATCTGCTCGGGGCTCAGCCCATACAGCTTGCCAGCGCCCAGCGTCGCGCTGAAGTTCCCATAGGTCACATGGTCCCACCCGTTGGCCCGCAGCGAAGCCGCGTCACACAGGCGGCACTGAATCTCATAGGCGATGACCGTCGCGAGAATCAGATCGCGACCCGACCGCCCGTTGGCCTGCGCCGCCGCCAGCGTCGCCGCGATATTGTCCGAAGGGTGCGCCGGCTCGAGTGACAGATAGGTGTCGTTGTAATCCAGATAGCGTATGTGCGCCCCGTTCGCGAAAGCCGCCAGTTCCGGCGTCGTGCGAAACCGCGTCCCCACGATGACGGCCCCGTTCTTTTTCACGGCCGGCGCAGCCATCGCCGTCTGCCGCGCGATGGTCGCCGGCTTGCTCTTGTAAGCCCCCAGCGCCGTCCCCAGCGAA
>DATMEE010000560.1:0-6746 GCA_035557035.1 Phycisphaerae bacterium | reverse complement strand
GCAGACAACTTCGCGAAGTGGCCTGCGTTTGCGAAACTAATACCAAGGAGTGAAGTATGTATCCGTATCCAGTCCGGTCAAAGTTCACTGCGCCGCGAGTGGTCGCAGCGGCGATATGCAGTGGACTCATCATTATGGCCGCGGCCGCGCCTGCCTTCGCGCAGTGCGACCCCGGGCTAACCGAGAAACTCACCGCCTTGGACCCGGCCGCGAATGACACTTTCGGTTTCGCCGTTGCGATATCCGGCGACACGGTGGTCGTGGGGACGTCCCTGGATAATCATGGCGCCATGAACGATGGCGGCTCGGCATACGTGTACGTCCGCACCGGAGACCAATGGACTCAGCAGGCCAAGCTGATCGCCCACGACGCGGCGGCGGATGACCTCTTCGGATATTCCGTCGCGGTGTCGGGCGACACGGTCGTGGTCGGCGCACTTTTCGACGATCATCTCCTCGGAACGAACGCAGGCTCGGCGTATGTGTTCACCCGCTCCGGCGGCGTGTGGACCCAGGAGGCGAAGCTGACGGCAGCGGATGCCGGGGCTGGGGATGCATTCGGCGTTTCGGTTGCCATCGAGGGCGGCACGGTTGTAATCGGGGCCAATCAGGACAACCTCTTCGGAGCCATTGACGGAGGCTCGGCGTACGTTTTCACGCGCAGCGGGACCTTGTGGACCCAACAGGCCAAGTTGACGGCCCTTGATGCGGCGGCGACTGATATGTTCGGGTCTGCGGTTGCCCTCTCGGGCGACACGGCGTTGATTGGGGCCTCAAATGACGACAACGCGGGCGGGACTGACGCCGGCGCGGCATATACGTTCATCCGGCTCGCCACGATTTGGGTTCAGCAGGCCAAAATTACTGCCTCGGACGCGGCGGCCAATGACAACTTCGGCCGCGCGGTGTCCCTCTCGGGCGCAACCGCCCTGGTCGGGGCCACTGGCGATGACCTTACGACGGGCCTCGACGGCGGCGCCGCGTATGTTTTTACAGGCCTCGCAGCGCTTTGGACACAGCAGGCAAAATTGCGGGCTTCCGATGGAGCCCCGAGCGACTACTTTGGGTACGCGGTGGCGGTCTCAGGCGACACCGCGGTCGTCGGGGTTTTGAATGATGACCACTCCGGTGGGAACGATGGCGGCTCGGCCTACGTCTATGTCCGTTCCGGCGTCACCTGGACTCAGCACGACAAAGTCGTCGCCTTCGACGCCGCGGCAAATGATTACTTCGGCATCTCCGTCGCCCTCCGCGATGACACCGCCGTGGTCGGCGCCTACACCGACGACCACCCCGGCGTGGGCAACGCCGGATCGGCTTACGTCTTTCCGGGCCTCAATTGCGACGCCGACGGCGACGGCGTCCCGAACGGTGACGACGCGTGCCCCAACAACGCGCCGGGCCTGCCCATCGATTGCACCGGCCGCCCGCTGCGCGATTGCGTCGCCGACTGCCTCGTGGACGGGCTGGACATTCTGTGCATCGTCGATGAGATGCTGAATCAGTAACCAGGACAAGCGGCTCAGCACCCTGAACCGCAACACCTGCCTTGCCTCGGGAAAACTGCATTAATTCTGGTCAAATCAGCGCCGGCGCGCTGTACAATGCATCGACGCATGGTTTGGGACGGCCAATCTGTGAGAGAATTCTCATTTTCTGAACAACGGGGGAATCATGATATTTAGGACTCGGCTTCGCGCGGCGCGCACTCTGCTGGTCTGCGCCTGTATCCTTCTGGCCGGCGCGTGGCTCGCTAGTGCCGGAGATTTGACCCCCCCGGCGGGACCGGTTGCGCCGACGCACAAGACGTTGACTGAAGTCGAGCCGCGGATCGCCGTCAATGCGGCTAACACTGCTGCCGGCGAGATAATACGACCCGGGCACAATGGGCAGCACCGAATCGAACGCGAACTTCTCACATTGAGACCCGTTCTTCAATCACCCAGGAATGCGGCCACGAAAAGCTGAATATCCGCGCCATTCGCCGCGCCGTCCTGATTCAGATTGCTCGCGGCGACATGGGCCGGATTCGTGTCGTCGCCCAACAGCACGGCGACGAATATCGCGACGTCCAATTCGTCTATCTGTCCGTCGTCATTGATGTCGCCCGCGATGGGAACGCTGTTCACGAGCGTCAGCACCTCCGACGACATGCCGGGGCAGGCGAGGACTTCGCCTGTCGCATCGGCGGCGAGCATGGAGGCGGTCTGGTTGGTGTCGATCGTATCGAGAACCGCGAGCGTCGCGGTGTCAATGACGGTGATTTCACCGTCGACGACGCGGATGAAATCGCCGCCGCCGACCGTTGTGGTTTCTGCTACGCTCAGGACGGAGAGAGTGGAGCCATCGGCGCTGAGAGACATGCCGACGGGCATATTGGGGAGTGGAATGGTACTGGACTGCGTGAGCGCCGTCGTGTCGAGGACGCCGATACTTCGGGGAGTACCGAAGTTAATGACGAAGGCGCGATCGGACGCGGGAAGCGCAAGAGTGTCGAAAGGCTGGTTGCCGACGGGGATCGTGCCCGCGTCCGCGAAAGGATCCGTCGGGCTGGGCCGGCGAAGGACAGTGACCGCATCGGCGTCGCGGTCGGAAATGAGAATTTCGTCTCCCTCAGGAGACCATGAAGCTCGCGTGATAAACGTGCCCAATGGCGTGAATGTCTGCGCGGCGGCCATGGTGGAGGTGTTAATGATGTCGAAACGGTCGTTAAACCCGCCCGGGACGGCGAGGAGCGACCCGTCGGGCGAGAGGGCAATCTGCGAATTCTGCGAGTAGGCATAGCCGACGCCGCCCATGTCGCTCGTGGGAGTGATGCCGCCGACGAAGGTGTTCGTGGCCAGGTTGATTTTGCGGACCCCATCGCCCGAAGCTATCTGGGAAACGTACGCAAACGCGCCGCTGGCATCGATCTCGACTTCTGCCAGTCGCGTGGCGGAGGGAATGGCGGTGGTGGCGCCGGTTGCGAGGTTCACAACGCTGACAGTGAAACCGTCGAGGTTGACGCTCACGGCTCGGGTGTTGTCCGGAGTGATTTCAACCTCGCCGGGGCGCGAGTCGAGGGCGCCGTAGCGAAGGAGTTCGCCGGTGTCGGCATCGAAGATCGAGAGGTTGTCGCTGTAGAGATTGCTGCAGACGGCGGTGCTGCCGTCGGGAGTGACCGCGGCGCAGCGGGAAATATCCCCCTCCGGCGTGTGGGCGGTGCGCCCGAAGAAGAGCAGCGCGGGCGTTGAATCGGTATCGAGTACGACCCGATCGTCGCCGAAGGTCGGCCAGGAGGTTTGCACCGCGCGATCGGCGGTGGGGCTGACTGCGCCGTGATAGCAGGACACGGTGTTATTGGGCGTGCCAATGAGCGCGCCGGTGTCGAAGTCGATCACCGCGCTGGAGAACCCTACGCCGATGACGCGCGTACCGGCGGTGTTGACCAACAGGTCCTCGAGGTTCGCAGTGCCCAAGGCAGGGCCGAAGGTGTCGGTGGTCAGATCGAGCCACCGCGCCGCATTCTGGAACGCGATGACGGCGCGAGTGCCGGTGCTGTTAAGAACGATCGGGCCGTTGGCGCGCGTGTTTCCGCCCGGGCTATCAATCGTGCGGTTCACGGTAAGCGTTACGGGGTCGATGATCGTGGTCACGCCGTTGGCGGCGGCGTGGGACACGGCGATGACCGCGCCGTTGTCGCTCACGGCGACGCCGGTGGGGTTCGCAATCGTCGGAATGTCCGTACGGGCGCCGGTGGTGAAATCGATCACGGCGACAAGCGAGTTGAAGTTGCCGGGGAACAAGATGCGGGAGGCGTCGAGAAACCTTATGCGGCCGGGGAATTTCAAGTGGACCACGCCCGACTCGAGACCAAATGAGATCGTCTGAGTGGACGTGGGCGTGGTAATGCTTCTCTCTTCGGTCAACGTCGTCATGCTGATGACGCGGAGCGTGTTGTCCATGACGCAGCCGACAAGAACGCGAGAACCGTCGGGCGTAATATCCACGGTGCCGGGACCGTCGCCGGTGGGAATCATGGATTCGGCGCCGGTGGCGACGTCAACAATCCCGATCTGATCTTCGGTGTAGTACACAACAACCAGAAGCGAACCGTCGGGGCTGATGTCCATGGCCTGCGGGATTTGGCCGGAGAGGGCGTAAATCTGGAGCGGCGCGTGGGTGGTTGTGTCAAACCGGATGATGTTGCGGGTGAGGCGATGGAGGATGAAGTACGACGCACCGCTGGGGTGAAATTCGACGTCGATCGGCACGTCTCCTTCAGGCTCGGTGCCGATGGGAAGATCCGTCGGAGTACCGCCTCGCGGGCTGACGGGCGAGTCGGTCAAGGAATCGCCGAATCGGATCACGGCGCTCGCCGGGGCAATGACTTCGATCGCGGCCGGGTTGCCGTCCGGTGAGTCGAGTTCTCCGACAACCCGCGCTGTGGCATCGGGCGAATCTGTCCACACATCGGGGGCGAGTTCGATCGGAATGTCGGCATGGGACCGATCGGCGACGAGTAGAGCGGCAAAAGCGAAAGCGATAGGAATGGTGATGCGCATCGGAAAGTCTCCTTGCTGGTGGATGCAGGTATGCGTGAAGCAGGTGAATATCAGGATGACGCAAAATCCGAAAAAATGCAAGAAGGTGCTCGCCCGATTAACGATCACCGTTGTCTTGATCTCCCGATGATTTCTGCTGCTTTTCTCGCTCGAAGTCCTCGATTTGCTGAGAGACCGCCTTCTCCCATTGCGAGCCTCTCAATGCATCCGCCCAATGTCGCATTTGATCGAGCCGGCCATGAGCCTTGGCGAGGTCGAATTGCACCGTGATCGCCTGGACCGTGTCGGGATGCTTCGGGCCGAGTTCTTTCATGCAAAGATCGTAGTGCTCTTTGACCAGCGGCGCTGCTTCATCGAGACGCTTGACCTCGATCAAGGATGTCGCGAGAACGCCACGGGATTTCAGCACGTTGTGGTGCGCGGGACCGAGTCGCGCCGCCGCGACCATCGCCCGCCGCGCGTAGCGCTCGACCTCCTCCCACCGGCCGAGTTGGCCGTAGAGCGTGGCCAGGTTAAACGCGTATTGGCAGGTGCGCGGATGATCCGGTCCGAGTATGCGGTCGGCACGCTCCAGGACTTGCAGCCCGAGCTCAATGGCGCCGGGCAGGTCTTCGCGCCAATTCAAAAGGGCCACCAGGTTGTTGAGTGAGAGAAAGACGTCCGGATGATCGTCGCCGAGGAGGCGCTGCCGGGTCGCGAACACGGAACGCAGCAAGGCTTCCGCCTCGTCGAGCTTGCCGGCCTCCATCAAGGTCACGCCGAGGTCGGTCGCGGCCCGAAGCGTGTGCTGGTCTTCTGTTCCATAGACGTTCCTGCATCGCTCGTAGCCTTCGCGGGTCCAGCGGATGACCTCGGGCTGATCGGGCGAAGGCGTGAATGACAGGACGAACGCGTAGTTCATGGTCAGCGCGATTGAGGCCGGATGATCCGGTCCCAATTCGGCGCGTGCCACGTCCAGGGCCTCGCGGCAAGTGCGCACCGCTTCGTCGTCCCGGTCCAGGCGCGAGAGGATTCGGGCGAGGGTGCTGGCGTCTTCGAGCGTATCGGGGTTATTGGGGCCTTGATCGACGGTGCGAAGGTCGAACGCCATGCGGGCGTGGCCCTCGGCGCGAGCAAACTCGCCGAGGGAGTCATAGGCGTCCGCCAGGGCTCCGTGGGTATCCGCGGCGACCAGAGGATGGATCGATTCATCGCGGGTCATGTCCAGTGAGGCGGCATCGAGCATCGCGCGTACGGTGGGGCTTTCGCCCTGGGCCATCTCCGGAGTTGCGGAACGAATCACGCGCTTGAGCAGCTTTACGGTTTCGGTCGCCCGCAAAGCCTGCTCGGCAGCCTGGTCGCGCTCGCGCGCGGCGCGCACCGCCTGCCACGCCGTTCCAATGACTCCGAGCATAAGTGCCAGCAGCACGGCGCTCAATGCGACCACTGTGCCGCGGCGGCGGCTCAGAGTCTTCTTGAGCACGTACCAGGTGCTGTCGCGCCGGGCGTCGATCGGCTCGCCCGACAGATAATGGCGCAGATCACGGGCGAACTCTCCGGCGGATTGATAGCGCCGCGCGCGGTCCTTCTCAATGCACTTCATCACGATCCAGTCCACTTCGCCGCGCAGCCGGGCGTCGTGGGCGCTGGGCGGAAGCGGCTCGTCGTCGCGGATGCGCCGTGCCGCTTCAGCAAGCGTCAACCCGCTGACAATGTGAGGCAGCCGTCCGGTGAGCAGGTCGTACAAAATCACGCCCAGCGAGTAGACGTCTGATCGCGTATCGACTTGTGTCGAATCGCCGGCGACTTGCTCAGGACTCATATAAGCCAGCGTGCCGACGATTTCGCCCGCGCGGGTGTGCAGCGTTGCCGGTTCGTCGTCCAGGGCAACGAGCCGTGCCACGCCGAAATCCAGAATCCTCGGCCGGCCGGACGTCTCGATCAGAATGTTCTCAGATTTAAGATCGCGGTGAATGACGCCCTTTTCATGGGCATGTTGCACGGCCTCGCAGACAAGGATCATCAACTCCAGCCGCCGACGAATATCGAGCTTCCGGCTCTCAACAAACGTCCGAAGCGGCTGACCTTCGACCAGCTCCATCGCGAAATAAGGCTGCGCCGCCTGGATGCCGTCGGCCAGACTGACTTGCGCCACCGCCGCTTCGTAGATATGCGCGATTCCGGGGTGTCGAAGCTGCGCAAGAATATGCGCCTCATGCCGAA
>DATMEE010000559.1:0-3041 GCA_035557035.1 Phycisphaerae bacterium | reverse complement strand
TACGAGGACGATTTCGTCATCGCGATCAACAAGCCTGTCGGCATGATCGTGCATCCGGCGCGGCGCGAGCAGCGCGGCACGGTGGCCAACGCGCTGGCTTATTATTCCAGCAGCCTGGCCAAGACCGACGATCCGTTCCGGCCCGGCATCGTTCATCGCCTCGATAAGAACACCACCGGGCTGATGATCGTCGCAAAAACCAATGAAGCCCATTGGCGGCTGGCGCTGCAATTTGAGCGGCGTGAGACGGAGAAGGTGTATCTGGCGATCGTTCACGGGGCGCCGACGTTTGATGAAGACGTCATCAACGTGCCCATCGGCCAGCACCCGACCGTACACGACCGCTATGTCGCCACCGGTTTCGCCGAGCGGATGGGCGGCAAGTTCGAGCGCAAGCTCTTTAAGGAAGCCGTCACGCGCTACAAGGTGATCGAGCGGTTCTCGGGCTTCAGTCTGGTGGAGCTGTATCCAAAGACCGGCCGCACGCACCAGTTGCGCATTCACATGTCGCACGTCCGGCACGCCATTGTCGGCGACCCGTTTTATGGCGGCCGGCATATCTCTCTTCGCCATGTCACCGGCCGGCCCGACGATTCGGACGAGCTGCGCTGGAAGCGGCAGATGCTTCACGCGCACCGTTTGACGGTGACGCATCCGATTTTCGGAACGCCGCTGGCGCTGACGGCGCCGCTGCCGCAGGACATGCATGAACTGCTCGACGCTCTTCGGGAGTTCGCAAAACCCTCGGTCGCCCATTTCAAGCCGCGGAAGCGATAATATCGCACTCAATGAGAAAATCCGCCCCTTCCGTGCGTGTTCCCATCAATTCCTGTCACGTTAAGGACTGTCCGCCATTGGCCGATAAGTGTGCTGTACCCGACCCGCCTGTGGCGGGCGCAGGAGCCGTCAGAATGATGCATTCCGAAACGCTGGAAACGATCAAGCGATCCGCCTCGCTTCCCTCCATCCCGATTATCGCGACGCGCTGCTACGAAATGACGCAGGACCCAGCCTGCAATTACGACAAGCTCGTCGAACTGCTTTCAACCGATCCGGGCATATCCGCCGGGGTGTTGCGCATCGCCAACTCGCCGCTTTTCGGGGCGACTCGCCAGATCGTGTCGCTGAAGCAGGCGATCGCGCTGCTGGGCGTGAAGCGGATCCGCGAGCTCGTGCTCGTCCGTTATCTCGTGCAAAAAACCGAGGAAACCGCCTGCGAAAAAATCGACCTCAATTATTACTGGCGGCTTTCATTGACCACCGCCATTCTCTCTTCCAAGTTCGCTGAAGCATTGACGCCCGGAAAGCATGACGAAGCCTTCATGGCCGGCCTGCTTGCTGACGTGGGCGTGATCGTGCTGGCCAAGGCGCTGCCGAAGCAGTATGGGCCGATCGCCGATCGCTATCAGCCTCATTCGACCGAGGAGTGGATCGAGTCGGAATACAATTTGATGGGCGTATCGCATGGCGAAGTGTCGGCGCTGGTCCTGGAGCAGTGGAACCTGCCGCAGACGCTGGTGCAGGCCGTGAAGTATCACCATGCGAACCCGGCGGACATTCCACCGCGCTGCCAGGGAGCTTTGTTGGCGCGGATCATCAACGGGTCGAGCAGCATCGCCCGGGTGCTTTCGCAGACGAGCTGCGCCGAGTCGGCCGTGGACAACTGTCAGGCCGCGATCGATCGCGTGCAGTTGGACGCGGGCGTGCTCGTGCGCATCCTGGGCACGATCGACGAGGACATCGCCAAGATGGCGGAGCTGCTCGGGGTGGACGTGCTGAACAGCCGCGTGTTCACGCTGATCTGCAAGCAGCTCGCGAGCAATCTTGAAAATGCCGTGGCGATGGCGTAAAACAGAGCCGTGCCCGTCAGGAAGCGGTCACCGCCTGAAACCCGACTTGTTTCATCGTGCCGTAAAATGCTGAAGACAAGCTGTTTCGCCCGTTCTCACAGGCATAGGCATTCCTCGCGGCCCGTTGACTGACCGCTCCCTTACGGTCGCGGCTCTGTTTTACTCCTCTCTCACCAGCACCTCCACAATCGGCTGCCCCGACTTCTTTTCAACCGCGCGGATAAAACCGATTCGCTTCATCTCTTCCGGGTTGGCCGGCGACCACTTGTTCACTTCAAACGAGACTTCAGTTGGGATGCCGGGGTACAGCGTGGTGCCGGCAGCCTCGCCGCGCTTGGCATTCATTTCGAGCGGTTGGGCGTAGAGATAGTCGATGTCGATTTCAAATGTGGCCGAGTCCTCGCGATTGCCGTTGGCGAAGGCGGGGCGGATCTCCAGTTTGCACGCGGCGCTGTCCGCGCCCGGCTTGGGATTGGCGGCGGTGATCTCGGCCTCGGGCTCGGCCAGGCCGTCCTGGGCGATGGCGTTTCCATCGCCGTCGTAGATGTTGACCGAGCAGTCGGTGAACCTGGTGTAGTCTTCGTCGGAGACGCGCACCTTCACCCGCACCGAGCCGAAGTCTTTGGTGAGCGTCAGCGGAATCGTGGCCTTGTCCTCATCGGGCGTCAGTTTCTTGGTGACGTGCTTGCGGCAGCCCTCCAGCGTCGCACGCAGGTCGACGAACACGGGGCGGTTGAACACGTTTGTCAGAGCCGCCTTGCCCGAGGCCTTGCCGGTGTCCTTTTCGAAGGAAACGGGCAGCTCAGTCGGGGCGTCGATGCCGTCGAATCGGACTTCGAGGTCGTAGTGTGAGGTTTCGGCGGCGCGTTCGCTGGTGATGGGGATCTCCCACACGCCGGGGGTCAAATCCTTCATTACCGTCGTCGTGGATTCGAGGCGATCGTTGCGCGTATCCAGCTTTACCGCATAACGCGGCCGGATGGAGCGGCCGTCGGGACGAAACAAATAGTACGATTGCGCAGTTCCGAGCTTGCCTTCCACGGCCTTCATTTTCAGGTGCATGGCGCTGGCGCCGGCGGGCACCTCGATGAAGTGCCGCTGGGGCGTCCAGCCGCTCACCGTTTGACCGGCGAGCATGATGCGGTAGTGGTCGTTGGCGCCCACGCGATGCGGCACTACGACACTGTTGAG
>DATMEE010000558.1:0-6052 GCA_035557035.1 Phycisphaerae bacterium | reverse complement strand
AAGCCCCATAACACGAAAATCCATGCTCGGATGCCACGCTGTGCCCAACTGCTCGGGAATCGAAGCGTCGGGCCGTCGAACGTGCCGTAGAAGGGCCGGTTGTCGCCGGGACGCGGGGCCTGCCACATCGCGGTGAGTTTGTCGTCAACGGAATTGTTCGCGCCGCCCGCGCCGATCGTGGCGGCATTCCCCCAGTTCATGGATGCGCCCAGGGATGCGGACGCGAGCCAGAGGCCCAGCGCGACCACCAACTTTATCAGCCACAGGCAGAAAGCGCCGTAGACAAGCGCCATGAGCATAAACGAAATGTATTTCCACGGTCGCTCGACGACGAGGTTGCCGGCCGTCGCCACGGCATCGCCGGGATCGAGGTCGTCGACGCTGATGCCCGGGGCAAGCAGCGGACAAATGAGCATTCCCCCGATGAACACAACCGCCGCGGCCAGACCCGCCAGAATCGGAATCATGAAGCCGAGACCGACAGCCAATTCTCCTATCCACGGTATGGCGCCGAAAAGGCCGGCGACAAAAAGCAGGAAGGCGATGAAGAACAAAACGCCAAGTGGAATTAGCGGCGCGGCGACGAATGTAAACCATCGTTGACGGCTGAAGCGCAACACGTCCCAAAGCGACGGATTTTCCTCACGGGCGAAGCGAAGCGCCGCGCCCCGGCAGATGGCGCCACCGAAAAACGCCCAGATGACGAGCTTCAAGATGGAGTACAAAATCCCATAGACCGGATGCATTCCGAACAGCCACGCCACGCCCGCATAACCCCTGGCGACACTCTCAGCCAAGGCCTTGGGATCAAGCCTGAATACTGATTCGATGATGGCATTGCCGGTTCGAGTGGCGTGCAGGAGCAATAGATCGAATATGCCGCCGCGCTTGACATCCGGAAGCCTAGCCTGCTCTGCCCCCCATTCTCTGGTGACCGCGAGTGCGTTGCCCCTCGCGACAAGGTATTGGTCGAGCTCGGAGGATTCGCCGAAACCCGAGCCGATGATCGGCCGGCTTGTGGTGGGCCAGATCGCGTCGAGGGCGAATCCGACGAAAAACGTCGCGGCCAGCCCCAGAAAAGCGGGGAGGATCACTGCCGGACTGAACAATAGTCTGGGAGTCTTGAGCAGGTTCTTGAGGCCTGAGCGCTCAAACCACGACTCTCCATTCGACCGACCTTGCGCCAACGTCTCCGGCAACATGCGACCCCTCTCTCGAAAAATCCTGACCAAAACAGGAACTTATCCGTGCAAACGCCTCACGGGGGGTAGCTTACGCGAAGTCATCCAGAGTGAGAATGTCCATCGCCCCAGCAAAAGCCGGGCAACATTCCGGGAAGTCCGGCTCGCAACTCGGAAATTGGGGCGTCGGAACATATACTTCAGGGGGTGCATTCGGATAAAATAGGGAAATCGGACTTTGCGCTGCCTCCGCCCATTACCCGCCGATCTCGAATCGATGATAAAGGTAATACGAGACACCGCGGTTCGCTGGATTCCGGCTCTGGTCAACGTTCTCGATCGAATTCTTAAGGCGCGAGCCAAACGTTCCTGTTCGGTGGGAGGTAGGTCGGCATGGTGAGTTACGGCGCGGCGTGGCTTTTATTTGCTTGTGCTTCCGGGGCGGGCAACCAGCCCGGGCCCGTGGCTTCGACATCGGAGGCTTTGGGGTCAAATCCCCATGCGCTTTATTTGCTGAGTGGAACGGTTGATACCGAGCAGCTCCCGTCGCTGCTGAACACGACCGAGGCCTTTGATTCGGCCGCGTTTTACGTGCTTCAGCTTGACGGCCCCATGACCCGGGATGGACAGGCAAAGTTGGAATCGTCGGGCATCACCGTCGGCGACTATCTTCCGATGAACGCCTTCACCGTTCGCGGCGATACGCTAAACAGCGCAAATCGTGACGCGCTCGATTTCATCCGGTGGATCGGCCGGTACGACCATGCCTGGAAGCTCGGGCCAAATATTTCCCGCCTTTCGGTGTTTCAGACGGATGAACGGATCGCCCTGGAAGATGCTGGGTTTAAGCGACTGAGTGTTTTTCTATTCGCGGGTTCGGATATTGCTGCGGCCATTCAGGGGCTGGAAAGCTTCGGCGCAGCGATTCTGGATGTGCGCCCGCGCGGGGCCAACGCCCAGATCGAGCTGGAGATCGACGCTGCGATCGCGCCGCAACTGGCGAACGTGGCCGAAGTATTGTTTGTCGACGAGGCCCCCGAGGGATCGCCGCGGAATTCGTCGACCGCCTGGGTGACGCAAAGCAACGTGTCCGGTCTCAAGCCGTTGTACGCTGCGGGCCTCCACGGCGAAGGGCAAATCGCGGCGCTGGTCGATTGGGACCTGGACGATACCCATTGCTCGTTCAGCGATGTCGTCCCGTTTGGGCCGGGCCATCGCAAGATCGTGGAGTTCTATGATAATCATCCCGCACAAGGCACCTTCGCCTATCACGGCACATATACCGGATCGGTGCTAGCAGGGCATGAAGTGGCGGAATCCAATGCAGATTTACGGGGGCAGGCTTATGCCGCCAAGATGGTCGTTCAGAATTATGAGAGCAACATCACCACGGTGAATCTCCTTGATCGTCTCGGATATTCACAGAGCTTCGGCGCCCATGTGCACAGCAACAGCTGGGGCAGCAATAATGTCAACACCTATAGCCAATGGTGCCGCGACATCGACATGTTCACTCACGGCAACGAGGAAGATCTCGTCGTGGTGGCCATTATAAATGGCAGCGCCGCCAGCATCGAAGGTTCTATTCTCTCTCCTGAGAATGCCAAAAATTGCCTCGCCACGGCCGCAGCCAAGGACGCACCCCTTCAAAATGATCACGGCAGCGGGGCTCGGGGTCCAACTCTGGATGGACGTCAGAAACCGGAAATCTGGATCTCCGGCTGTCCCACGGCCGCACAAAACGCCACGGCATGCTCATCGACAACCCGGCAATGCGCCACGTCATGGTCGGCGCCGGTCGCTTCCGCCATGGCCGTGCTTACCCGGCAATATTTCATGCAGGGGTTCTATCCCAGCGGCGGTCCGACTGGCGTGGATGCGTTTACCCCATCGGGGGCGCTGCTCAAGGCGATCATCATTAATTCGGCCGTGGATATGAACGGGTTTGCGGGCTACTACGGCACGCATGAGGGCTGGGGTCGCGTGCTGATGGGCGATGCCCTTTATTTTTCGGGGGACGCCCGACGGCTGGTCGTCCACGATATTCTGCATGCGGAAGGACTGAGCACCGGTGAAATCGACTCGGTTTCCGTGAATGTTTCAGGGGCGACGGAGCGATTGAAGGTCACGCTGGTCTGGTCTGACGCCCCGGCGACGGTGTCCGCTGAATTCGCCCCGGTCAATGATTTAGACCTCATCGTGATTGATCCCAGCGGGAACACCTACCTGGGCAACAACTTTTCCGGGGTGAATTCAATCACCGGCGGCGCGGCCGACGTCCGCAACAACAATGAACAGGTTCATCTCGCCGCTCCCATGCCCGGTGAATGGACGATTCGCATGCCCGGGACGGCGGTCAATGTCGGGACTCAGGGGTATGCGCTGGTCATCACCGGCGACGTGGCGCCGGGCGATGCCTGCCTCAAGGGCGACATGAACCGCGACGGCGGGGTCGATGGTGAAGACGTGCAGAGATTCTCCTCGGTGTTGCTGGACGAGGGCACCGCCCGGGAACTCTGTGCGGCGGACATTAGCGGCGCCGATGGCGCGGGGTTCGAAGACGTCGGCCCGTTCGTGGATCTGCTTCTGGCGGGCAATTAACCCCTCTTCTTCCTAGTTCATTCATGATCCTCCAATTTGTGCCATGATTGTGGCACAACGCTCCTCGCATCCGGGTCTTCGCGGGGTCTTACCTCACGCATGAAAGGCGTCCGGTAAAAAGGTGGATTACCGTTCACCGAATTCCTGACAAAAACTTCAGAGTGGCGCCGCGACACGTCCGAGCGCGCACAACGTGCCGAATCTGCGAAGCTTGGAAAGAATCGGCGCACGAGGCTCAGCCTGGTTTCGCGCGAAGAGAATATCGGACACGGTATTTTTCACTCGCCGCTTCGTTGATTTTTCGACTCCGTGCCGTTAATTTCGACGCTGAAGATCGCGCAGCGCATTTGTCCTTCAAAGGTCCCTACCGAGGCCGTCATGAAAGCATTCACCGCCGCCTCCGCCGAACGAAATCGAACCCATCGTGGCAGAAAAGTTTTCACGCTGGCCCAGGCCAACCGAAGTCTCCCCCTCGTCTCGCGCATCGTGACCGACGTCGTGCAGCAGCACAAGAAGATTTGTCACATCGAGCAGCGGTGCCAGACGGTTGACCACGGTCATTCCATGGAAGACCTCGAGCGCCTCCGCCATCAATACGCCGGCGAACTCGACGCGCTGCAGGACCTCATCGAAGAGCTCGAACAGATCGGCTGCCAGCTCAAGGATTGGGAGCGCGGCGTGGTCGATTTTCTGGCGTTCATCAACGGCCGGCCGGTCGAGCTATGCTGGCGGCTCGGCGAAGCGGGCGTTTCACACTGGCACGAAATCGACGCGGGTTTTCGCGGGCGTCTGCCGCTTGAGGACCAGATCGAAACGGGCGGACCTGTCAGCGGATAGAGCAGCTCGCACGTTCAGGAGCGTAGGGCCTGCCAACAGCAGTTGCGCAAAGCTATGTGCCCTCTTGGCACGGGCCGGATCATGTCTGAATCGTCGGTCGCATCCGAACTCTGCCGCAAATATCTGCGGCTGCACTTGTGCAATGGTATCGGCGCGGTGCGCTTCGGGGCCTTGCTGCGCGAAATCGGAGACATCGATCGCGTGCTGACGGCGGCGCCGCGCGAGTTAACGCGCGTGAAAGGGATCAGCGAAAAACTCGCGGCATCGGTCGCGCGTGATCGCGATGAAGCGGCCGTCGAGCGCGAGATCGCGCTGGCCGGCGAACATGGCGTGCGAATCATCTGCCTCGCGGACGACGAGTATCCCATCGCGTTGAAACGGATCGATGATCCGCCGCCCTGCTTGTACGTGAAAGGCACGCTGCAGCGCGAGGACGCAATCGCCCTCGGCGTCGTCGGCTCCCGGCATTCCTCCCGCTACGGCGCGGAGCAGGCCGAGCGTTTCGGCGCGCTGCTCGGCGGCGCGGGGTTCACGGTCGCCTCGGGCATGGCGCGCGGCATCGACACGGCCGCGCACCGCGGCGCGCTGTCCGCCGGCGGGCGCACGATCGCCGTGCTTGGCTGCGGCTTGTGTCATCTGTATCCGCCCGAGTCTACGGAGTTGGCCCGCCGGATCGCTGCATCCGGAGCGATTCTCAGCGAGCTTCCAATGAACATCGCCCCGGACTCGAAAAATTTTCCGCCGCGAAACCGAATCATCGCCGGACTCTCGCTCGGCATTCTGGTCGTCGAGGCAGCCCGCCGCAGCGGCGCGCTGATCACCGCCCGGCTTGCGAACGAGTACAACCGCGAAGTTTTCGCGATTCCGGGCCGTATCGACATGATCACGGCCGAAGGGTGCAATGAACTCATCAAGACCGGCGGGGCGAAGCTGGTAACCAAACTGGAAGACGTGCTTCAGGAACTCGGCGAAACCGGCGAGGCGTTGATGCCTGCATCATCGAATCCAGCCGGGACGAAGTGCCAGGGTTCGCTTCCGTTCGATTCGAAAGCCGTGGAAGGTCGCCCGCTCGTGTCGCTCACCCCGCAAGAGGCGCACACGCTGAGGATTCTCGGTCCCGAGGCATTGCCCATCGAGGCATTTTGCGACGGCGGAGAACTCGCCCCCTCGCAGGTGGCGGCGGCGCTGACCGGTCTCCAACTCAAGGGCATGGTTCGGCGGGTCAAGGGAGACCTGTACGAGCGAACCGGCCCGGGAGCCGCCGCGCCATCATAGAAAACCCGGAGTCTCCAGACGCGGCACCCCCACCTTTACCAGTTTCAATCCAACGGAAGATACTCTACAATGTCCTGTTTAGAACACTCCAACATTTTGTCAGGCCACGACTAAACTCGGATTCCTGATTTCAGATTCTATGGAACCACAACTCGCAA
>DATMEE010000557.1:0-3988 GCA_035557035.1 Phycisphaerae bacterium | reverse complement strand
CCCCGAAGAACAACCCGAGCGCGATTTGCTCCGCGCCCGAAGCCTGCGCGCCGCCGATTATTTTGGCCTACCCCTCGCCCAGGCCGACCGCGAATGGCTCGACCAGCAGGCCGACGACGGTTCCGACATCATCGCATTGCGTCCAAACTGGAAGTACCAGGGCGCTGAGAAATAATCCCGTTTTAGCCCAGCCCCAAACCGGGCCGGGTGAATAAGTGTGAACGTCAGCGACCAACAGAGCCCAACGCAAAGCAACGATGGAAATCGCCAAAACCATCACCGCCGTTGAAAGCGACTTCCTTTGCAGTCTCGCCGTCCAGAATGGCTTCAAAGACTGCGCCAAAGTCCGCCAGGCCAACGCTGAAGAGGAGTTCGTCAAGACCCGTCCGCTGCGCCCCGGCGACGCCGTCAAGATTCCCTCCGTCACGCCCAAAGAAGACACCGGCCAGACTGAGTTGCGCCACCGCTTCCGTCGGCCCGGCCTGCCCCGCCCCCGAGTGGAGTTCATCGAGGAACAAGGCTTTGGCTACGGCGTGGGCACCAGCCCCGCCGGCTCCGCGCAACCGCAGCGCGATCGCAAGCGCGCCAAGCTGGGAATCACCAATTACGTGAGCGATCGAGGCGGCGATGGCACCCTGGTCGGCAACTTCCCAGCCGCGACTTTCCACGGCCATGACCGGCTCGGCACTGTTGATCCCGATCATTTCAAGGTGCAGGTGCATCTCTCCTCGCCTGCGCCCGCTCTCGACAAAGTGATGGTCAACCTTCACGCCCTCAAACCCGCGTATTTCAAGCGCGACGTCGCGGGCAAGCCGGTCGTGATGCTGCATCCCACCAAGTGGGTCCGGCCCTCCAACGCCGCCAGGCGGCTGGAAAATATTGAGTGCAAGAGGATTCCCAACACCAATTTTTTCCGCTCGCCATACCTTCGGCTCGTCAGCTTTCAGACCAGCCAGGCCAAGCGGAACCGCCAGACCCTTCTGATGCTCGACTATTTCGACGAAGGCCCGGCCAATTATCAGAAGCACTACACCGAAATCGTGCATCAGAAAGTCGAGGCGGTCGCCGAGGCTCCGAATTGTCCGGCCGCCGCAAACAAATGCGGCGTCAACGCCATCATCGAGCTTCCACACGATCACACCCTGCACATGGCCGTGCATATTCTGCAGGGAACCGGCGTCACGGAAGATGAAGCGCGCAGGAACATTTACACCTGGACACGACGCGTGCTGGCATCGGCCCACATCCGACCGGTCATCGAGAAAGTGCACGTGGTTCCCGAGCCCAAGAACATGCTGATCATCGCCGGCGGAGGATCTGGGGCGACCGCGGGCAACGCGGCGCTTCGCGGCCGCCACGCATCGGGAAAAAATGCGTCCAACAAAGCCTCCGAGATGGCATTCACCATCGACGGCGCCGCCGTAACCTACGCGCCGACGGCCCGGCACTCGCCGTCCCAAACGGCGGACGGCATCATGGCCCGCATCGCCGCGACGCCGGCACTCGCCGGATACACCACCCGCAAATTCAAGAGTTCCTTCCGCAACCTTGCCGCCGCCGCGAACCAGATCAGCGATCCCTTTGACGTAATCGTCCTCAAGCCCGACGGAAAGCCGGCGGAAGTCACCAATGTCCGCTCGAACGACCGCCCGGTTGGGGGCGCACGCGGTCAGACGCTTGATCGAGTCCGCAACTTCACCCTCAACAACTTCCCTGTGAACAGCGTGGCCTTCGGCGGGGCGAGCGACGAGCAGCGCGTGCTGCGCTGGAATTACTCGGTCGATCAGGCAATCAATTTCTACGTGGTCGGAAATCCCATCTTGCTGCATAGAAATGGAGCGCCCTCCACAACGGCCCTGGACGGCTTTTCGCCATATGGAACCAATCTCGGCTGGGTGACGGACGTCGGACCGTCCGTCTATATCACGATCAACGGCGTCAAGACGCGCATGTTCGTGCTCGCCCATGAGATGTTTCATCCGCTGATGCACAACGTCCACGCTGACGCCCCGCACAACGATGCCAACGCAGGAACGGCGATCCAGCAGCAGAGCGTGGAATGTATGAATGCAGGGCTCCTCGAGGTCGAGGCGCACGATTGCACCAAGCATATTTCCGATGCGCCGATCGCTGCACAGTACGAATTTCTGGAAGCGGCCGCGTTTCCGGTGGCCGCCGATGGCGGGGCGGGCCCGCCGGCACGAACCACCCCTGTGCGGCGCCTCATGCAGATTGCGGGCGGCTATGGGATCGTGCGTGGAGGGGGTTCGACACCCTTGGATCCGGTCGTGACCGATCTCCCGGCGCAGCCGGAACCGTGATCCGGCAAGTGCGCTGAATGGCGCTTGAAAGTTGGTAAGCATGCCCGCGATGCCCACATACAAAGAGTTCGTCAGCGACGACGTCGGACGTCGCCAGTTGACCTCGCTCGTGGAGGAGGACCGGCACACTGACGACGAGCAGTTCGTGCCGCCGCGGGTGAAGACGTCGGTCGTGCAGGACTTCGTTGAAAAGGTCCTCCAACCGTCGCTGAAGGTGGAGCGATTGCAGCGTCTGGCCGACGTTGCCCGTTTCTACGTCCTGCGACCGTCGGTCGCCAGATTTATGCAACTCGCCAATCGGCGCGAGCGCGATGCAAACGAGTATTACCGTTCCATCGAAGTGCTCCGCCTGGCCGGCGACATCGGAAATGCGCAGGAAGAAAAGACAGCCGCTGAATACTACGACTACATGCTGAATCAACCGCGTTTCCCCAAGGCTGCTTCGCAGCTCGTAATCTGCTTTTTTCACCTGAGTTCCGCCCTGGAAAAGGGGGTGGCCGACCGCCTCCGCAAGCATCTGCAGTCGATTCATCCCGGCCCGGGTGAGCCGGGCGGCCCCAGTGACGAATACACGGATTATGAGACGTTGTCGGAGAGCATCCTGCCGGTGGTGGCTCACGCAAAAAAGCATAGGGAACGCGTGCTGACGGAAAAAGATCCGCAGCGACGCGCTTCTCTGCTCGCCCGCGCCTATCTCGGCATCGACGATCCCGGGGGCATTGATTGGCCGCGATGGGCATCCTACGAATTGATGGCCGAACTACAGCGATCCAGCGACAAGAACGCTGTAGCCGCTCTGCGCGATGCGTTATCCGTTGTGGACCCGAAAACGGAGCCTGCCGAATACGTCGATTTGGCCCGCAGCAGAGCGACCCGCGCCATCGCCTTTTTCGGCGGCCAGTTGACGGAAGAGGAAAATGAATGGCAGGCGTTTGGAGAAGTGCGCCGCCACCAGTTGGAAGGTTGATCTCAGGAGTGACTTCACTATGGCAGTAGCCAGGACCGTCATTGCCGCCGATGGCGAATCCCTCTGCACCATCGCCTTCGATCACGGCTTCAAGAATTGCACCAAGCTGCGCCAGCACAATCCCGATTTCGCCACCCGCCAGCTTAAACCCGGCGACAAGGTCAACATTGCCGAAACCGCACCGAAAGACGAAACCGGCCAAACCGAGCTCCGCCACCGCTTTCAGCGCCTCGGACGAAAGCAGCGCGTCTTTATCATTCAGGACAATAACCGTCCAACCCCGCAGGGCGCCCTCGCCGATATCCAGCGCGAGCTCGCCGTCAGCAATTATGTCCCCACCCGGCAGGGCGCCGGCTTCACCAACGCCGACTGGAAGGACCATACCTTCTTCGGCCACGACGCGGGCGCAAGCCTCGACCCAGACCACTTCAAAATCCAGGTCTTCGACCCCATCGCTCAGAAAAAGGGCGAAGCCGAGGTCAAGGTGACGTTGCAAACCCGAATGCCCGTCCTCAACGCCGCCGGCCAGATCGAGCGCTGGGACGACATGACCGACCCCGGCGCCAAGCTGGTCGACGTCGTCTGCAAGCAGGTCGCCGCCGATGCTCCCTGGTACCGGTCCCACTACCTGCGTCTCGTCATTGACACTCAGGATCAAACCGCGAAGCGTCCTCACGGTCGTTCGACCCCCACGGCCGAC
>DATMEE010000556.1:0-2758 GCA_035557035.1 Phycisphaerae bacterium | reverse complement strand
TCGCGGGCCAGCGCGTGCAGGCGGTCGCGGCCCTGGTGCTGAACAGCATGACGTTCGCGATTCTGTTGTTCGCGCTTCAGGATTTAGAGTTCGCGGTGATCGGGCTGATTGTGGAATTCGGATTTCTGGCGATCTGCTATTGGGGGTACAAGCGAATCGTGCTGGGCGAGTGACCAACGTCTCGTACGCCTCAATCCGACCGATTATGACCGCGACGCGGGAATTTCTTCGAGATTATCTTGACCTACCGCCGTTTTCGGGCGTACCGTGTATTGGTCGCTTCGGCCAGTTCGTTACTTCTCGCGTGGACTCATCAGCAAAAAAGCGGCTAATGTGCTCGCGCAACGGCCGGCGGCTGAAGCCTTGCTCCCTCGTACCTCTGAAACCGGAATCAGTTTGCAGCAGGAGGATTTATGATGTCAGCGACCCGGATTTCAACGCGTTCGATTCTGTCCTCATTGCCCACGACCGCCGGGGTCATGGCTTGGTGCCTGTTGTGCGCCGCGCCTGTGACCGGGCGGGCGCAGGTGCGATGGCAGATCGTCGGGGCAACAGGCGGGATCAATGGTAATGCCTCGGCCAACGAACTTCCGATTTCGGGCGCCGGCGCCGTAATCGATTTCTGCGCCGACCCAGGTCCATTCCAGCCCAGCGTCACCGGAACGGGCGGCGTGGTGCATGAATACGGCATCAAATGCCTTCGCGAAGTCGAGGACCGGGCAACGCCTCCCGCCGGGCCGCCCGATGTCTGGGCCCAGGCCTTTATTAAGGCCCGCGCCTTTATCGATGGCGACAATACGGATGAGGTGACGGTTGAGTGGCTCAATCTTGCCTACGTCGACCAGTGGTCCGATGGGCATCTCGCTCGCGCGGCGATGGTGCTCAACTTCAGTATCGACCTTGAGATCGTGAACGGTCCGGTCGGCGCGCCGGTACTCGTTTATTATTACTGGGAGGCATTCGGCGGCGCAAGCACAAATCATGAATGCCCGCAACCGCCCGTCTGCGTTTTGGAGGAAGACCCGGTTCGAATCGCCAATACTTTCAGTGTCGGCGGGAATGAACTGCTGGGCGGGCGGTTCGACTTCGCTTCGCCGGCCGGTCTCCCAGGATGGAACCAGAAGAAGAATCAGGGCGGGGCGATCGCGGCAAACGTCGGCGACGTTATCAACATCAGCCTCAGTTCCAACGGATCGGCCGACATTGCCTCCCCGGAACCCGCTGGAATCCAGGTCGGAACGGAAGCCGACGTGAGATTTGACGGCAAACTGCGCATCACCGTCGGCTATGTGCCACCGCCTCTGCCTCCATCTTCTCCGTCGCCGGCGGCCGAGTTTTCGTTGGACATCGGCTCCGATGCAGAAATGAGCAATGCGCCCGCCAATGGAAACGAGTACTTCGATCCCGGCGATTGCTACCCGTGGGGCGGCCCGCCGATTCCGACCTGCGGTCTTGGCGGCATTCGCGATGACGTTGATATCTTTGCCGGCCTCGATGTCGAGCCTTTCGCTCCCGACTGTGGTGTGCCGCCGGCATCGGCCGCGCCTGTTTGTCAGATCGTCGGCTCACCGCCCGAGCGTTGGTTCGATCTCGATGGGACGGACGCACTTGACTTTTCACTGACTCCACTGCTTGGGCCGGCGCCCGGCACCATCGACTACTTTCCGAGCGCATGCATCTATTCCCCGGAGCACCTGGCGATTTCCTTCGATGAGGATGGACCGTCCCGATACGACGGCCTTTCATGCACGGTTCCGACAAACTCATTTTCATCAAACTGGGGCGCCACGTTCGGTACAACGGCCGAACGGAACGAGGTCTACTACCTCAACACGGTTCAGTCGATTTCGTTCCCCACCGCGTTGCCCGCGTTCGCCGCGGCGATTGCCGACGAAATAACCGTTCATGCGGCGCTCTCGAACAATCCCGATCTGGGAACACTGGAAAACGACGATGTCGACGCGCTCGATTTCGTCGAAGACGCGGCCGTTTGCACCTACTGGTATTTCTCCGGCGATCACGAAGCCACCGGGGCCGACCCGACAAATGGCAACGTGCTTGACCCCGGCGATATTTATGAAGTCGTTCCCGGCGGTTCGCCCCAGACCGTCGTAAGCCATGCCGTTCACCTGGGGTTGCCCGACGGCGTGGACGTGCGAGACTTCGAGTTCGTCTGGCTCTATAACGAACCTGTTAACGCCGTCTGGCTGGCATTGATCTTCAGCGTGGCCCCCGACGATCCGTTCACGCCGTTCGATGAATCAGCGGGCCTCGATCCAACCACGATCCATGCGTCATTCTTCGACGGCGCAACTTTTGATTATCTCACCACGCCGCTGGGCGAGAACATCGACGCGATCGCCACCTGGCAGGACACGCTGGTGACACCCAGCGCCGGCGCCTGTTGTGATCAAAACGGCTGCGTGATGACGGCATCGGTCGCACAGTGCAATGCGGTCGGCGGCTCGTTCCGCGGCCTCGGGACCGACTGCGCCGACGTCAATGGCGACGGGTTCCCGGACTCGTGCGAGTGCGTCGGCTGTCGGGGCGATTTCAATGGCGACCTGCAGATCAATGGCGCTGACATCCAGGACTTCACGAATTGCATCACCAGCGGCGGCGGCTCGAACTGCTATTGCGCGGACATGGACGCAAACGCCACATGGGACCTGAATGATGTCGATCTATTCGTGCTGGTTCTCCTCAACGGGCCATTTCCGCCATGCCCGTAGCTGAGGTTGATTTCGCGCACTGCCAT
>DATMEE010000555.1:0-3395 GCA_035557035.1 Phycisphaerae bacterium | reverse complement strand
CCACCGATCAACACGTCGTCCTCGATGATCGTCCGGCGGATGACGATCTCCTCCTGCTCCTGATAGTGGCCCGCGACGATGCTGCCGAAGCCGATGACGACGTTGCGGCCAATGGTGACCATATGGGGGTCGATGATCTGCGGCTCGGTGATGTAACAGGATTTGCTGCGCGGTCCGAAGACGCGGGCGGCAATCCACACGAGCGGCGGCAGATTCATGGCGTGAAACACGAAAATCGCGGGAAACGGGGCGTCGTAGCGGGCCTTGGTGAGGGTGGCAATCAGGCAGGACCAGATGAGGTCCTTCGCAATCGGCGCGCCCGGCGTAATCCGATAGCGCCCTTCGTGCGGTCGCGGAATGGGCAGCCGCAGCAGGATCAGAAGTGCCGCATAAATGACATTGAACCAGATGATGAACTGAACACTGAACAGCGTCCATCGCCACCACACGGTCGATTCTTCGAGGGCCGGGCCGCCTGTCGGGGTGGTCGCGGGCCAGAGGCCGAGGCGGCGGACGACCCACAGCGTCAGGAAAATGGAGCCGCCCCAGACGAGCAAGCGGATGATCGCATCGAGCACCAGAAAGCCGCGTAGGCCGTGAATCGGGTCGTGTTTCCACGAGGACTTGGAGGGAGATGCCATTTACATCCGCTCCAGGGTCGGGATGCCCATCAGATTCAGACCCCGCCGGAGCGTGCGGGCGGTCAGGTCGCATAAGCGAAGTCGCGAGTTGGCGATCGCGGCGTTGGGGGCCTTGAGGACCGGGCAGGATTCGTAAAACGCCATGAAACGGCCGGCCAGATCGTAGAGATATTCACACAGATAATTGGGCATCAGATTGTCGGCGACCGTTTCGATGACGTCGCCGAACCGCAGCAGCACGAGAGCGAGGTTTCGTTCCTCCTGCTCGACCAGCAGGATTTCCGCGGCGGCCGGGTCGACAGGATTCTCGACCCCGTCGGCTCCCTTGCGATAGATCGAACGAATGCGGGCATAGGCGTAGAGCAGGTATGGGGCCGTGTTGCCCTGGAGCGTCAGCATCTTGTCCCAGGAGAACACGTAGTCGGTGTTCCGGTTCTGGCACAGGTCGGCATACTTCACCGCGGCGATGCCGACGGTGCGGGCGACTTCTTCGATTTCCTGCTCGGTGAAGCCGCGGCGGCGCTCGGGATCGCTTTCAGTTTGGCGCAGGAGCGCCCGGGCCCGCTCGACGCCTTCATCGAGCAGATCACGAAGGCGGATGCTCTCGCCCGTGCGGGTGCGGAGCATTTTGCGATCCGGCCCAAGCACCGACCCGAAGGTGACGTGCTCAAGGCACACTTCGCCTCCGGCGTTTTTTGGGCGCGTCCATCCCAGCGCGCGAACCACCGCAAAGAGCATCTCGAAATGATGACGCTGCGGCGAACCCACTACATAGAGTATGCGCGTTCCGCCCAGGCCTCCGCGGCCGTCGGGGGAGATTTCCTTGAGGATCCGCGGCAGGTCTTCGGTCACAAACTGAATCGGCTGCCGCTCGAAGTCGTTGATTCGAAACGCGGCGGCGGCGATGTCGGTCGAGGCGTAGAGAAACGCGCCATCGGATTTTTGCACGATCATCGGCAGCGGGTCGTCCTGCGCCCCCCTAAACGCGGGCGTGCCGTCGGGTTTTTCCAGGAAAATGCAAACGGCGCCGCGATCGTCGCGGCAGATGGCGCGGAGTTGTTCCTGAGGCGCTTCTTTACCCGCCGTCGCGCCGGCCACTTCATTACGGGCGCGGCTCTGTTCAGCGTTGACTGTTTCGTTGCGGGCTCGGCTCTGTTCTTCGCTCAATTGGGGCAGCGCGGCGCGAAGTTCCTGCACGACCGCGGCGAGCAAAGGATTAAAGAAGCTCTCGCCGCGGACATGTTCCTGTTTCAACAGCACGCCGAGGCGCAGATACACATCCTCGCAGTATTCAAAGCTCGCCGAGGTGGCGATCTTCCAGGCCTTGAATTCGGGCTGGTCATGCGCCAGGCCGCGCTGGAGCATCATCACCGAGTGATTTGAGACGCTGGAAAGCGGCACATCCGTGCCGTGAGCGTGATCGCGAACCGTGAGACCGCTGCCCTCGGCGGCTTTTTCCAGCGCGTTGACGAAGCGATACACCGCCAGAAGGACCTCGAAATCGGGATGAAACGTTTCGAGCCATGCGTTGAACCTTTCGCCGCGCTCGTCGGTGGCCACGTCAGCCTCCTGTCGGTCGCGAATTTCACGCAGCAGCGCCGCAGCATCAGGCCCCTTGAGCTGCGCTTCCATCCGGGCCAGGTCCTCGTGCGACTGATTCCGACGGGTGCTGGCCATGAACAAGTGCCAGATGCCGAGGATGATCATCCCGAACTGGGTGCCCCAGTCGCCGATGTGATTCTGCCGGATGACTTCGTGGCCGGCGAATTCGAGCACCCGGGAGATCGTGTCGCCGATGATGGTGCTGCGCAGATGGCCGACGTGCATCTGTTTGGCGACGTTAGGTGATGAGTAGTCAATCACGACAGTGTCGCGGTTCTCGACCGCCACGGTATCAACACCGACCCGATCTTCGTCGGCCAGCACGGGCGCTGGGGGAATCAAGCCGAGCTGTGTTGCGAGATACTCATTTCCGAGCTTGAGATTGATGAAGCCTGGGCCGGCCACCTCGGCTTTCTCGAAAATGTCGGCGGCGTGTTCCTTGAGGTGTGCGACCACTTTCGCCGCAAATTCGCGCGGATTCGTGCCCAGCTTTTTCGCGAGACTCATCGCGGCGTTGGACTGGTAGTCGCCGAACTTCGCCTCGGCCGCGGGCTTGAGCAGAGGGTCGGCGCCGCGCGCATCGTTTCCGTACCCGGCCACCATCGCCTCGGTCACCTTTTGCGATATGGATGCGTGGAGAGATTTCATGCCCGAGCAGTATCCGTCCGAACGCCGTGCCGCTCAAAGGATTGTTCGCCAAACGGCAAGCCGGTGGCGTGACTTGTCGGCGAATCAACCATTTCGCTTCCGCAGGGTCTGGTTACTCCCACTTCACCTGCCCGCTGTCGCCCCAGAGTGAATCGAGATCGTAATAGGCGCGGTTTTCGCCATCGAACAGGTGGATGATCACGTCGACAAAATCGACCACGATCCAGGTGCTCTCGTCATAGCCGCTCACGCCATATGGCTTTTCGCCGCGCTCGCGGCCGAGCTCCTTCAGATGGTCCACGACGGCGCGCATCTGCCGATCCGAGGTGCCGTTGGCGATGACGAAAAAATCGCAGATCGGGCTGACGCCGCGGAGATCGAGCACGACGATCTCCTCGCACTTGTTCTCCTGCAACAGCTTCGCGCAGTCGATGGCGAACTGCTTCGCAGCGTCGGCCCCGCGCGCGGGTTTCACGCGCTTGGTGTCCTCGGTCGTGGTGGGCT
>DATMEE010000554.1:0-5054 GCA_035557035.1 Phycisphaerae bacterium | reverse complement strand
GACGCAGCGCCTGCACCCCGAGGATTACCGCACCTACGTCGTCGACCGGAACATCAACTACGCCAACTGGTGTACGGCCAAGTGCATCTTCTGCAACTTCAAGGCCGACCCGCCCGAGATGAAGAGTGGGCGAACGGATTTGCCGGCGGGTTATACGCTGACGTACGAGCAGATCGGGGAGAAAATCGCCGAGCTGCAGGCGATCGGCGGCACTCAGATTCTGATGCAGGGCGGCCTGGTTCCGAAGGATGGCGGCGCCGGTCTGTCGTTCGACTGGTATCTCGACCTGATGCGCTACATCAAGACGAATTTTCCGGGCATTCACATTCACGCCTTCAGCCCGCCGGAGATTTTCGCGTTTCACCAGGTCTTTGAGATGCCAATTCACGACGTGGTCGCCCGGCTGCGGGAGGCCGGCCTCGACAGCGTACCCGGCGGCGGCGGGGAAATACTCTCCGATCGCGTGCGTGAAAAGATCGGCCAGGGCAAAACGCTGACGGACGAATGGCTCGAAGTGATGCGGCAGTGCCACGTTCTCGGCATGAAGACAAGCTGCACGATGATGTTCGGCCACATCGAGACGATCGATGAACGGTTCGAGCATCTCCGGCTGCTTCGCGAGCTGCAGGACGAATCGCTCGCCCGCGGCAACGGCGGCGGATTTTCGGCATACATCTGCTGGACGTTTCAGCCGGACAATACGCCGCTGGGCCGGATGAAAAAACTGCCGCTCGGCGAAACGTCAAACGGACGGCCGCTCAATGACGGCAAGCATCTTCTTCTCGCCGACGCTCACGACTATCTCACGATGCTCGCCCTTTCCCGCGTGTATCTCGACAACATTCCCAACATCCAGTCGAGCTGGGTCACGATGGGACCCAAGATCGGGCAGCTCGCCTTGTTCTACGGCGCCAACGACATGGGCAGCGTCATGATGGAGGAAAACGTCGTCAGTGCCGCGGGCACGACCTATCGCCTCGACGAGCCGATGATCCGCCGCCTGATTACCGACGCCGGCTGGCGGCCGCAGAAGCGGAATCACTATTATCAGCCAGTCGCTTGATGCCGGATTGCTCTTCTCCAACCTGAGTCACACTGCGGCCGCCTTTCGAGAGAACTTCCCGCAAGTCCGCTTTGCTTACAGTCTCCCCTGAACAATCGCCGAAGCCCATTAGTATATTGAAAGTCAGACGTTACCATGGATGCGATTGGCCAAGCGTAATAGCCATGAACGGCGCACCGATTCGTAGTAGGGAAGTTTCGATGTCTCGGATCAGAATCGAAGGACCAGTGCGATTGGCGGGCGAAGTGACCGTGCGCGGGGCGAAAAACGCCTCCCTGCCGATTGTCATCGCCAGCGGCGTGGCCGGCGCTCCGATCACGCTCGAAAACGTTCCCACTCATTTGAAAGACATCGGCGTGGCGATCGACGCACTCCGCCACGTGGGCTGCGACGTTTCGCTGAGCGACGGATGCGTGCAGATGAATCGCGCCGAGATCACGCAGAGCGCCCTGCCGGTGGAGATCGCGGGGAAATTTCGCTATTCGCTGTTGTTTCTCGGACTGCTCACCGGGCGCTGCGGCCACGCGAAGCTCTCCATGCCGGGCGGCTGCTCGCTGGGCGAGCGGAAGTTTGACCTGCACCTTGCCGGGTTGCGGAAGCTGGGAGCGCGGGTCGAGGAAACAGCAGACGGCGTTGAGGTCTGGGCGGACAAATTGATCGGCGCCGACGTCGAGTTCTATCTGCCGACCACCTCCGGCACCGAGAATGTCATGCTGGCGGCATGTTTCGCCCAGGGTCGAACGCGGATTTTCAACGCGAACACCCGGCCGGAGATCGCCGATCTCGGGCGATTCCTCACGGCGCTGGGGGCCTCGGTTTCGGTTCGCAATCGCGTGGTGGAAATCGAGGGGCCGGCGAAGTTCGGAGGCGCGACGTATTCCATCATGCCGGGCTGGGACGAAGCGCTGACTTACATGATGGCCGCGGGCATGACCGGCGGCGAGATCTGCGTGCGTAATTTCGCGCTCGACCACGTCCAGCACGACGCGGCCTATCTGCGCCAGGCGGGGCTGGACGTATTTGAATGGCGCGGCAACGTGTACGTCTCGGGACGGGAAAAGTCGCTGCGGGCATTCGATCTGTTCACCGCGCCCTATCCCGGCGTCAACTCGGACATGCAGCCGCTCTTCGCGACGCTGGCCAGCCAGTGCCACGGCGAGAGCACCATCACCGATCAGCGGTTCACCGAGCGGTTTCAGTACGTGAAGGAGCTGCGCAAGCTGGGGATGGACATCGACAGCTATGGGAACTGCGCCGTGGTTCGCGGACCGACGAAGCTGCGCGGCGCCTCGGCGACCGCCCTCGATTTGCGGTGCGGCGCCGCCCTGGTCCTCGCGGGACTCGCGGCCGACGGCGTGACCGAAATCGACAATTGCTACCAGATCGACCGCGGATACGAAGAGATCGAGAAGCGGCTAAGCGGATTGGGCGCCGACGTGACGCGTCTGGAGAGTCCGGATTGACAGCGCAAACCCAGCCCCGGAACGGCGTTGGATTAAACCCGCAATCGCCCAGGCGGTCCGACTAAATTATTCCTCTTGACGCATATCGCTGATATGGAATAGAATGCATGTGGGAGGTCGAATACACCGACGAATTCGAGGCATGGTGGGAAGCGCTGGCCGAAGACGTTCAGGAGTCGCTGGCCCACGACGTGGACGTGCTGGCCCAAATCGGCCCGGGACTCGGTAGGCCGCGGGTGGATACCATCCATGGTTCCAAGTTTCGCAACATGAAGGAACTTCGCACACAACATAAGGGAGAGCCGTACCGCACATTTTTCGCTTTTGATCCCAGGCGATGCGCGATTCTACTGATCGGTGGATGCAAGACAGGCGACGACCGGTTCTATGAAGAATATGTCCCGTGGGCAGACAAACTCTACCAAGAGCATCTTGATGAACTGAAGCGCGAGGGATTAATGGATGAGGAATAAGTGGCATCAACTCAAGAACCGAATGAGCCCCGCTTCGAAAGAGCGCGTCGACGCCCGCGTGCGGCGCACGCTTGCGGCGATGCCGTTGGCCGAAATCCGCAAAGCCGTGGGCATGACGCAGATGGAGCTTGCCGGGCAAATGGCGCAGGGGCAGGGGGCGGTTTCAAAGATCGAGCATGCCGCGGACATGTATCTTACCACCCTGCGTAAATATATAGAGGCTCTCGGCGGTGAGTTGCACTTGACAGCGACTTTCTCGGATGGCCGGCAGTTCGAGATCGATCATGTTTCAGCGCTGGTGACATAGTGAGCACGACCGCAGCGAATCCACAATACCCTGAGGAATGGTCGATAAGGTCGCTCACGGCATCGAGAAGTCTTACCGACTGGCCCGCCACTTCAGTTGCTCAGGCTATGGGCTTTATGCTGACGCCGCTCCGCAGTTCAGTTCGAGCCTAATCGAACCCGAAGAGATCGAAAAGCGGCTGAGCGGACTGGGTGCCGACGTGAAGCGAATGGAGGATCCGAAATAAGCGCCGCAGCCTTATTTATCGATCGCCGAGTCTGCAGTTTACAGGCGCGCAGCCAACGACAGGCCATGCCATGGCAACAAACGGCGTTAGCAACAATCTTTCCCTAACGATATAATGAGTACATGCAGCACGAACTGGAAATTCCTTTTGTATACGAGCGCGGTGTCCTGAAACCCGAAGTTGATGTCGACTGGCCTGAGGGCGCTCGCGGCGTAGCTTTTATCCGCGAAACTCCCGGCGCATCCGATAACGGCTTGTCACGTCGCCGCGCGCTCGACGCCATTCGTCGGATCGGCGAGTCGGGTGTTTTCAACTCCGGCGGCCGCAAGCTGACCCGCGACGAGATGCATGAACGCCGTTGACACGAACGTATTAATCTATTCGATCGATGTCCACGAACCGGACAAACGCCGGCTTGCTTTGCACTTGCTCGAATCCCTGTCCGAAACCGAGACGGTTATTCCGTGGCAGGTAGCATGTGAAGTGGCCAGCGTGCTCCGCTCCATGACGGTGGCGGGCCGATTCCGCGGTGACTACTCGGAGGCGGTGTCGGCCCTTCGTTCATGCTTCCCGATTGTCACACCACGACTTTCGACACTGGAGCGGTCGCTTCGGATTGAAATGGGAGACCAGGTCTCGGTCTGGGATGCGTTGTTGATATCTGCGTGCGCTGACGCCGGAGTGACACGACTCTACACCGAAGATATGCAAAGTCATCCGGTGATTGAGGGAGTTGAGTTTATCAATCCGTTCCAGTAATTCGCAAGGCTTAGGAATAATCCTCCGTGGCTATATTCGAGCATGGTCGATGACATCACGATGACATCCAGTCAAAAAAACGCTGCCGAGCTGCTCGCGCTGGATGTCGGCGACGTCCTCGTCAACGAACCGCTCCGGAATCACGGCACCTGGCAAATCGGCGGGCCGGCCGACGTGCTGGTCGAGCCGCGGTCGTGGGATCAACTCGTCCGCCTGCGGCAATTTATCCATGAACGCGGATTGGTCTCAATCGTCATCGGCGAGGGGTCCAACCTGCTCTTCGATGACGCGGGACTGCGCGGCGTGTGCATCAAGATCGGCCGGTCGCTATCCGGATTCGAAATCGATCCGCCGCGCGTCCGGGCCGAGGCGGGCGTCGCCGTGCCGCGATTGGCCCGGGCCGTGGGCCTCGCCGGGTTGACCGGCCTTGAGCACACCGTCGGCATTCCGGGTACGCTGGGCGGCCTCGTGGTGATGAACGGCGGCAGCAGGCGGCACAGCCTGAGCGAAAACATCGTGCACGTCGACGCAATGGATCACAGGGGCAGGATGCATCGGCGGCTGCGCGAGGATTGCGGGTTTGTCTATCGCGGCAGCGCGTTTCAGGGACTTGATTGGATCGTCACGGGCGTCGAGTTCGAATTGAGCCGCGGCGACAAGCGGGCCATCTGGCGCGAAATGCTCGAAATCCTGCGCGACCGCAAGGGAAAATTCCCGCGGCACGACGCACCGAATTGCGGCTCGGTCTTCGTGAGCGGCGGCG
>DATMEE010000553.1:0-5021 GCA_035557035.1 Phycisphaerae bacterium | reverse complement strand
GCTGATCGACTGGGAGCGCGGCATCCTGGCGGTGCTGCATCAATGGCTTGGACGAAACGGAATCGCCGCGCCGGACGGCCAAATTATGGAAGCGTTCGCAAAAGCCGAGCACGTCTGCGAAGCGGAAACGCCGGCAGCCCTTTATCCCGACGTGCTTCGAAACGTGCATGGGAGAATCGCCCGGACGCTCGGCGCTCCTTCCGCGCCGGCCGACGCTGATGCGCTGGCGCATTCGATCGGCGACTGGCCGCCGTTTGAAGACACCTGTACGGCACTGATTGCATTGAAGCGGCGGTACAAGCTCGTGATTTTGTCGAATGTGGACCGTGCCTCATTCGCGAGAACAAATCAGAAGCTGGGCGTTTCGTTCGACGCGATCATTACGGCCGAGGATGTCAACGGCTACAAGCCCGCGCCGGGGCACTTTCACCGCGCCGCGGGCCTGTTTGATTCGTGGAGTATTCGCCGCGAGGAGTGGCTGCACGTGGCCCAGAGTCTGTATCACGATCATGTTCCGGCCAAGTCCATGGGACTGCGGACCGCCTGGATCAACCGGCGACACGACAAGAGCGGCGCGGGCGCGACGCCAACGCCGCAACATGGCGTGCAACCCGATTGGACGGTGAACTCGCTGGGCGAATTCGCCGAACTCGTCGAGCGAGAATTTTCCCAATGAGGTGCCCCGGACTTTTAGTCCGGGCGGTGCAGGCATAAGAAAACGCCGAGCTTTTGAAAAGCGTCTGAACAAAATGAGCGCAATACTCATCGACGGAAAAGCAATCGCCGCCACTCTTCGCGAGGCCCTCTCGCGCCGCGTCACGGAGCTTCGACAGCAAGGCACGGTGCCGCGCCTGGCCGCGATTCTCATCGGCGACGATCCGGCAGCGCTCAGCTACGCCGCCTCGCAGGAGAAAAGCGCCGCGGTCGTCGGCATCGAATACTTGCTGGTAAGGCTGGACGCCGGCATCTCGCAGCAAGTCGCGCGAGACGCAATCGACAAATTCAATCGCGACGTCTCTATTCACGGCGTCATGCTCCATCTTCCCGTGCCCCGGCCGCTCGACGGCTTCGCGCTGCAACAGCTCATCGCGGCCGAGAAGGACGTCGAAGGCGTCGGCGCGACCAACCTCGGCCTGCTCGCCATGGGCCGGCTGGCGTTGGCCCCCTGCACCGCGGCCGCCGCGTTCGAGTGCTGCAACTCAACCGGCGTGGAGATCGCGGGCAAACACGCGGTTGTCGTGGGCCGGAGCACGATCGTCGGCAAGCCGCTCGCGATGCTCCTGCTGGCCGCGAACGCGACGGTGACGCAGTGCCACACCGGCACGCGCGACCTCGCGTCGCACACCCGCCGCGCCGACATCCTTTTCGCCGCCGCGGGTTCACAGGGTCTCATCGGCGCGGAACACGTGGCGCCCGGCGCGATCGTGATCGACGTCGGCACGAATCGCGTTCCGCTGAACGATGGCACGGGGAAGACGAAGATGGTCGGCGACGTGCGGTTCGATGAAGTAAAGGAAGTCTCCTCATACCTCACCCCGGTTCCCGGCGGCGTCGGTCCGGTGACGGTGGCGATGCTCCTAACGAACACGATCGCATCCGCGGAAGCAGCGATCGTGTAGGGTGGCACCGCGCATGTTTGCCTTTAGAGAGAGAAACGTCGGGCGCCATGCCGACGGCCGTCGCGTCGGCATGTTTGAAACCTATTTCACCTTCAACCGCTTCGCGGCCCAGACTGCAAGCTTCTCGCGAAAAATCTTCGAGTTGTGCCGAATGTCTACCGGGAAGCCGGGATGCACCAGGAAGGTGTCGATCCGCTTGGTGAACTCGTGCTTCGCCCCGATGGCGAACAGTTCCTCGCCCAGTGTCGCCGGGTTTTCGTAATCGCTCTTCTGTAGAGCAGCCTTATCGATTTCGATGCAAACCACCGGCGTCTGCCGCGGCCGCGCACCGACGCCGACGAGCGCGCTGCGCAGCACTTTGGGGTGCTGATTGAAAATAGCCTCCACCGGCTCGGTGAACAGCGCGCCGTGTTCGGTGATGACGCGGTGCGCCTTGCGCCCATAAAACCACAGGCGGCTATTTTCATCGAAGCGGCCGAGGTCGCCCATACGGTGCCAGACGCCGCCGTCATCGTCGCGAATTTTGGCGAGCCGGGTGGCGGCTTCGCTGGTGATGTACTCGCGCGTGACGACCGTGCCTCTGACGGCTATTTCACCGACGTCGCCGAGGGGCAGGATGAGATCGTCGCTCCACCGCGCGATGGGTTCGTCGCTAATGCGGATGATTCGCACCTCGACGCGGTCCACGGGCATACCCACGCAGGTGCCAAGTCCCTGCGCGGTGAGGGCCGCCGTTTCCCCCAGAATTTCATCACTTCCGATTACCGCGATGGGGAGGGCTTCGGTAGCGCCATAAGGGGTGTAAATCTGAGCGCTGTTCGACAGGAGTTTCTTGAATCGCCGCAACGCCGCCGGTGGCACCGGCGCGCCCGCGGAGATGACCCGCCGCAGCGTCGGAAGCGCGACGTCATGCGCCTCGCCATAGCGGCCGACGCGGTCCAGCAGGGCGGGCGAGCCGAACATGTGCGTCACGCCATTGTCGCGAATGGCCTCGATGATTTTCACCGGATCGACCAGCGCCGGTCGGGTAAAGTCCATCTCCGGTATGACCGCGGTCATCCCGAGCGCCGGATCGAACAGGGCGAAGAGTGGAAACGTGGGCAGGTCGATCTCATCGGGGCCAATGTTGAATCGCTCGCGCAGTATGCGAACCTGGGCGTCGAACATGCCATGTCGATAGAGCACGCCCTTAGGCGGGCCGGTACTGCCGGTGGTGAAGATGATCGCGGCGGGATCGTCGGGGGAGGTCGGGGCCATCGGAAAGGGCATGAGATTTGGCGATTTGGTGATTTGGCGATCTGGCGATTGGGATGCGGGTCCAGCCGGTCCTTGAATATGCCCTGAATGCGAGGATGTGGAATCAGGGTCGCCGACCAGATCGCGTAATCGATGGCCTCTCCAGAACCAGCGCCAGCCGGCGGTGATGACCACCCTCACTTTCCTAAACGCGCCGGGGTTCAGCACGCGAAGTGCATGTGCCAACGGAATGCCGATGAATGCCTCCGCGTTGACATCGCGCAGGCATTGAACCATGTTCCGCCGGCCCATGCCCGGGTCGATCAGCACGGGCACCGCGCCGATCTTATACAATGCAAATGTCAGCACGAAGAATTCCGCTGACGGCCGGACCATCAGAATTGTTCTCGTGCCGCGAGAGATTCCGACGCGAACAAGGCCGTGCGCATGGCGGTCGCAGGCCTCATTCAATTCTCGAAAGGTGAATTGCGAATAAACAGCCCGGCCCGCCGCGTCTCGATTGCTTCGCCAGACGATGGCGGGCTTATCCGGCTGTTCGCTCGCGCGCAATGGCAGCCAGGCGGCGACGTTGACCAATTCCTGTGCGGGTGCGTGCATTCAATCTATGTTCGCACATGCCGACATCGCGGTCGAACCGTTGACAAAGCCGCTGTTAAGGCCAATCATCTGCGCGCTTGCAACCAGATGGGTGGACGCCTGAACGATTCTACCCTGCGCCGGCGCGGAGCTACCTCCATGCAGCTTATCGAGATCGGCGATGCCCGGGTGGTCCATCTTGGACCGGCCGAGAGCATCAGTCAGGCCATCGAGCTGATGGAGAAGCACGGGTTTCGTCACCTTCCGGTGGTGGAGCGCGGGCGCGTCGTGGGGATGGTGTCGGATCGCGATCTACTCTCCGCCGTTTCGCTGCTGCCGGAATCCGCAATGGACGCTCCCCGGCCTCTCATGGGTGCAATGCCGCTGGCACAAATCATGTCCGCTCCGGCCATCACCGTCGAAGCCGAGGCGCCGTTGACGGCCGCCGCCGAGATCATGTTTCGCGAGAACGTCCGCGCCGTGCCGCTGGTTTATAAGGAGCGCCTGGCCGGCATTGTGACCGAAACCGACTTTTTGAAGTGCTATCTTCCCGACCGGTCAATTCCGGGGAGCGAGCGCTGGCGCGGGACGATCGTTCGCGAAAAGATGACGTTGGAGGTGTTCACGCTCGCGCCGACCGCCCACTTTGCCGACGCCCTGCGGACCATGCAGACGCGAAAGATCCGGCACATCCCCATTGTCGAAAACGAAAAGCTCGCCGGAATCGTGTCCGATCACGACCTGCGAAAGGCCGTCGGCGGGCTGGCAATCGCGCTGCAGAATTCCGGGCAACAATCACGACATCATTCGGAGATCGTGATGGCAGACGTCATGACGCGGCAAGTAAAGACCACCGATCCCTCGGCGACGCTGGCCCAGGTTGCGACAATCATGGTGGCGGATCGGATTGGGACGCTGCCGGTGGTCGAGTCGGACAGGTTGGTCGGAATCATCTCCGAGTCCGATCTCCTGCGGCATTTTCTGAAGTCGGAGGGCGGTTGACGCCGGAGCCGCCGAACTGAGCTGCGGCCCGGGAAATCTTCGTTTTCCGGCAGGAATTCAAGATTATGCGGCGGTTTGACGTACTCGCCCCGGATTCCGGCGTTAGGATCGGGGCATCGGGTCGTTTCAAGTGACTGCGACGTAACGTCCTCGCGGAAGCGGGTTGTCCGCGATACTCTCGCTTATTGGAATTCAGGTAGGTTCATGGAGCCATTAGGAGACAAAATCATGATTCATCGAAAGACCGGCATCGCCTTCATTCTGGGGCTGGCAATGATGCCCGCCACCGTGTTTGCACAAACCGATCTCGGGAAATTTCCGCTCAGCCGGATCATTCCCGATGACGTCTTCATCGCGGTTTCGGCCCGCGCGAATCCGGAGCGTAAGTTCCTGGATGAATACTGGGGCGAAGTGGTGAAGGCCTTCGAGGAGAGCGGCGTCCTCACCGACGTGTGGGACATGATCGCCGACAAAATTCCCGACGAGGAGCTTGACGAAGTCGAGGGCACGATGGACCGTTTCTCGGAGCTGTGCGAGAAAATCGAGTGGTCCACCCTGTTCGACAAG
>DATMEE010000552.1:0-12923 GCA_035557035.1 Phycisphaerae bacterium | reverse complement strand
AGTGGCCACGATGCCCCGCTGCGTCACCGCATCAACGGCCAGGTCCAATCCGCGCAACGGCGAAACCAGGAGCCACGCCGTGAGTCCGATGATCACCAATACGAGAAAGACAATCGGCCACGGCTGAAAACGCTGTTCGCTCGTATTCAAGTATGACGGCGACTGCGGAACCGTGTCTTCAAGCGCCGGCTGCTGTGGCGCGGACTCGGCGACGCGGTCGGCCATGCGCCAGTTTCCAAGTCGGCGCGCCGTCAGCGAACTGACCCACCAGGTGAGACCCATTCCTGTTCCGATGAGCGCGAACGTCGGCGGCAAAATACCTTGTGCATGCGTCGGATTGGCCGCGCTCGACGCGGAAATCAGGGCAATGGAAGAAGCCGGCCCGCTCGGCGTCGCGGAAAACGACCACAAATCCTGACGCATCGCAAACCAGGCCGCAGTGCTCATCACGCCGATCAGCATCCCGAAATACAGCACCCGGACATCGACCATGTACGACTCGACGTCCATTCCCGCGGTCGCCAAGAGACAGGCGAAAAGAACGAAATAGGCAATGGCGATCGGCCAATCCGCGCGCGCATCGCCGATGGCAGGCAGCGTTTTCCCGATGAACAATGCATCGGCCAAAAGCAGGAACAACAACGCCGTGCTCGCCTCAACGACCGGATAGACGATTCCGATCGGCATCGCGCAAGATCGGCACCGCCCGCGAAGCAGCAGCCAGCCCAGCACGGGAATATTGTCTCGAAGCTTGATCTGCGCCTGGCAGTGCGGGCAGAACGACCAGCGCGGCGCGGAGATCGAAAGACCGCGCGGCATCCGAAAAATGACGACGTTGAGAAAACTGCCCACGATGGCGCCGATCACGGAGGATGCCACAACTAAGACACCGTCGTTGCTCAAGCCGGCCTCCCTTCCGCTTTAGTAGGCGTGGGCATCGTTGGCCTGATACCACAGCTCGATCGACTCGACCACTTCGATCGGCGACAGAGACTCGGTGTCGATGACGTGACTGGCGGCGGCCGCGTAAAGCGGCTCGCGCTGCAGGAGCAGTGCCTCCAGCTCCGAAAGCCCCCCGGTGGACGTAAGGTTCGGCCGGTTAAATACGGTGTGGGGGTCCTTGCTGACCCGCGCCCAGAGCACCGCCGCCGGAGCGCGCAGCCACACGACTTTCCCCAACCGGCAAAGCAGACTGCGATTCTCGGGATCGACGAGCGCTCCACCGCCAACGGCCACAAGGTGGTTTTTCAGCCGCCTCAGCTTTTGACAGGCGTCGTGTTCGCGGCGGCGAAACCCCGGCTCGCCTTCGGAGGCAAATATCTCGCGGATGCTTTTCCCGGCCTCTTCGACGATGCGGACGTCGACGTCAACGAACTCCAACCGCAGGCGCTTCGCAGCCACCGGGCCGACAGTGCTCTTTCCGCTCCCCCGACTGCCGACGAGGATGATGTTCACGCCTGTTGTCCGTGCTCCCGGTTAATGATCCGTTTTGCTGCCGGATCAATCTCGATAAGGGCAAAACTTAATAGCTTTGTCGTCTGCCCTGGGTTCACTGCAAGAGTTCTGCCGATCTGCTCGCACCACTCCCCCGAAACCCGCGGGGATTCATGAATATGGCCGTGAAGCGAAAGCATCGGCTGATACACCTCGATTGCCTCGCGAATCGACCTCGATCCGTACGACTGGCCCCCGAACGACTGATCCAGCTTTGATTCGTGCGGCGGCGCATGCGCCACAAAGACCCAGGGTTCGGCCGGCGGCGAAAGCGCCTTCATGTCGGCCTCGATGCTCATCTGCCCGTCATAGATGATCTTCGCGGAGTTTTGAACGGGCCGATTGAACTGAAGGTTCCAGCGCGCCCCGCCAATGAGGGGAGGAACGTCGCCGGGCGAATCGAGCCGCTCGAAGTCTTTCACGTACCAGGGAGTGGGCGGCGTGTACGAATACCCTGTGAAGTTCACGCCTTGCACCTGGGTCGAAGCGGTATGCGTCAGGACCTGAACCAGGCTGTCGTCGGCCAGCTCCTTCATCGCGGCCGTGCTGCTGCCCCAGTCGTGGTTCCCGAATATGACCAGGACGTCGCGCACGCCGGCCCGTTGACGCAGGTCGCCGATGAACTTGCGAAACGCCCCCCGCACGAACGCGGGTTGACCCATTCCCAACGTCTCAGGGTGGGTCGCATTGTCGTCCGGCAGCAGGTCGCCCCCAAGAACCACGATGCTCGGCTTGGCGATTCCGGCCGCGGCGATGAGCCGCCCATAGTGCGGAACGTTGCCGTGAAGGTCTGAGGTAAAAAGCAACCGCATCGAATTTCTCATGGCCGCCTGATGCTGCCTCAACACGGCGAGGAACCTTAAAGTGTCGAATCTTGCCCGCAATGGGCGAAATGGTCAATCCTCGGTTGATCGAGCCC
Source organism: Phycisphaerae bacterium (assembly GCA_035557035.1). Lineage (GTDB taxonomy): Bacteria > Planctomycetota > Phycisphaerae > UBA1845 > UTPLA1 > JADJRI01. Next base: position 10,510 of record DATMEE010000552.1, on the reverse strand, counting down.
GCAACAAGCTCCGTTGCCCGACAAAACCGCCAAATACAGGCTTGCTCTTTGACGGCCTCTCACCGAGTTTCACCGCGACGAGACAATGCTTGTTCCGCTGCGCCCCGGTAAAACAAAGGTGGAAGTGATTTTCCAAGCCACGCCTGTAACTGTGCCGCCGCCTGATGGCTGAACAGGGTCAACCCGTCAATCACACGGGCCCCGCGCTGCCTCGCATCGCCGATCAACTTCGTTTCCGGGGGATTATACACCGTGTCAAAATAGGTCGTTTCTTCTCGAACGCAATCCGAAGGCATGAGAGATGAGCCAACGTCCGGGGCTTGGCCAACCGGCGTGCATTGAATCACCACGTCCGCGTCAAACGTCTCTCGCGCCTCCCAATCGACGATGCCGCTCCCAAACTCGCCCGCAAGCGAAGCGGCTTGCTCGTGCGTCCGATTCGCGATACTAAGTTCGGCGCCGTGACCTTCCAGAGCAACCAATGCGGCCCGGGCCACGCCGCCGGCGCCCAGCAACAAGACCCGTTTCCCCTGAAGTGATTCGCCCCCTCGAAGCACCCCCCGAAGCGACGACAAAATCGCCGCGCAATCCGTGTTCCATCCGCGCAAGCTTCCATCAGCGGCCAACCCAATCGTGTTCACGGCCTTCGCTCGGCGACCCGGGTCATCGATTTCCGCGCCCTGTTCCGTCAGAAAGCGAAACGCGTTGCCTTTGTGTGGCGCGGTGATGCTTAACCCGTGCAAATCGAGCCACGGCCTCGCGACAACCTCCAGCATGAACGCCTTGAATGATTCGTAGCCAGGGTTGACCCGAAACGGCACATAGACCGCATCGATCCCGGCCTCCGCGAACGCGGCATTATGAACGTCAGGCCCCAGCGAGTGTCGGACAGGGTCGCCGACGACGCCAAACACCCGCGTCGCGTTGTTGATCGCCCGCCACCGATATCGATCGAGCAGCTCGCGAACCACGATCTGCCCCGGCGCGGTTTCGAGACCGGTGCGCAGGCTCGCATAAGTCGCGAAGCCTCCAAATTTCGGCGCGAGGATGCGCGACAGCAAGCCGTCTTCGCCCATGCAAATCGCCACGGTCGGCAGCGGCCCGGATCGCATCAACTCAAACGCCTCAAAGTTGTCCCGGACGCTCCGACAGCGCCACGCCAGCTTCGCGACGGCGCATTCCTCGACCTGCGACATTTTCAGAAGATCGGACAGCAACCCGGGCGGACGGTCCTTCAAGTCGTGTTTCGACAGCACCAGGTGTCGCGGCGACGCTCCTTCGATCACTTCGATGCCGCCTGATTGCGACACCGCGTCGGCCCGCCGAAGCGCGCCGCGGCCAACCTGCCGGTTCGATTCAACCCGATCCCACGTCGCAAGCTCAATATCGATGTACGTCGCCATCGGCCCCAGCGCCGAGAGCCGCTGCAGCCGTTCGGCATCGGTGGCCGGCGATTCGCCGCCCTCCTCAATACTTCGATACGTCAGCAGGATCGCGACCGACTCAGGCAGATCTTTGACCAGCGTCCGCAGCTCGTCGTCGCTTACCTCAGAAATCATGTCGAGACGCAGCTCGACGACGTCAGCCCCGGCTCTAATCGCCGCATCGAAATCATTGCGAATATCCAGAATGGAATCGCCAAAAACCGGCACGACGAGTCGGGTCATGTCCCTAAAATCCATCCGATCGCCGCTTTTCCGAGGCCCGAAGCGCCGGCGCGGCAACCGGTTTCTGAGAGTCTCAAATCTCAAATCAAATTATGCGTGGCCTGCACTCAGCTCGACAAATCTCAGGTCAGTCTGATCCCCAATCCCGCCAGCGCCCGCTCCGCCTGCTCAGCCCAACCCTTGTTCGCCGCCGGACTCGCCGGACTCGGATGCGGAATCCGTCCGATCACCGACCCCATGTCCCCGAGCGCCGCCCGCGCCCGCGACTCGGCAAACGCGCCAACCCCGATCACCATCCGCGGCTGCAACACCTCAGCCAGCCGCCGCAGCGCCGCGTCGCAGACGCCGAACAATCGTTCCCTTTCCGGCGCGGTCAGCTTGTCGGGCGTGCGATTGCGCCCACTTTCCTCCATGAAGCAAAGCGGGCAATAATTCGCCACGAAGAATCGCCGAAAAAACGCCTCCGCATCCCCGAATCGCGACCGCGCCCAGCCCCAAAGCCGGGCGCCGCTCACTTCGCTGCGACCGCATGCAAGTCCCAGCACCGGGCGAGCGGGATGCTGAACTTCCGGCGCTTCGATGGGTGCGTCGATCTTCAGCCAGTCGCGAACAAAACTGCCTTCGCCGAACGGCACCCCCGTCTGCACCATCCCCCACGGCCCGGGGTTCATGCCGACCAAAAGCACCGGAGCTCCTCGTCCCGCGAAGCGTTCCAAATATTGCCGATGCGCGGCCCACGCGTAATCGAGCGGCCGGTAAACGAAAGCGACCGGCTTTGAGAATCGCATTGACCGCGTTCGGTCGCGCAATTCTCCCGCGTTCGCGAGAACCGCATCCAGAACGGCGGACTTTCGACTCTTTGATAGGCTGTCCGTTCCTGGGGCGATGCTTGACACTATTCTTTATTCCTCTTCGCCCCGAAGTGGGCGACGGGCTGTAGTCACGGGTGAAGCGAAGCGCAACCCGTGGATTGGGTTGCACCAGAAAAAGTCCGCTCCGAAGGAGCGGCGGAGTCAATCAGACCGCCATGCGTCAGCGCCTTGTCATACTCCCCTAAATCCTTCTCGTTCATCGCCCTGCATCTGAAAAAAAACATCAGTCCTCATCCTTCAACTGCCGCGCCATCAGCTCGCTCAGCGTCGCGATCACTTCCTTGCCTTCGAACAACACCCCGTGAACCGCCTCGGTGATCGGCATCTCCACCCTGTGTCGCTGCGCAAGAACCATGACACTCCGCGTCGTCGGTATGCCTTCGATGACCGAAGGCGTCCCCTCGATGACCTCCTCCGGCCGCCGGCCCCGGCCGATCTGCTCGCCGGCCATTCGATTTCGGCCCACCGGCGAGATGCACGTCGTAACCAGATCGCCCATTCCCGCGAGGCCGGCGAACGTCTCGGCCCGCGCCCCCATCGCCACGCCAAGCCGCTGAATCTCGACCAGCCCGCGCGTGAGCAGCGCCGCCTTGGCGTTGTCGCCCGCCTTCAGGCCGTCGACGATGCCGGCTGCCAGCGCAATGACATTCTTCATCGCCCCCGCCAGCTCCACGCCGACCAGGTCCGTATTCGTATACACCCTGAACCACTGCGACGCGAAGGTCTGCTGCACCAGCCGCGCCACCTCCCGTTCCTCGCTCGCCGCCACAACCGTCGCCGGCAGGCAGTTCGCGAGCTCGGCCGCGATGCTCGGACCCGACAGCGCCACAACCGGAACGTCGCCGACCACGTCGCGCACGATCTGAGACGGCCGCATCAAAGTCTCGTTCTCGATACCTTTCGCCACGCTCGCGATCGCCACGCCCGGCGGAATGAATTTTCCGAGTTGCTCCCACACGCCGCGCATGTACTGACACGGCACGGCCGACAACACCAGCTCCGCGCCGGCGAACGCGGCCTCGGGATCGTTCGTGAAAGACACGCGATCGGGAATGCGCAATCCCGGAAGGTACCGGCGATTTTCCCGCGTCACCCGCAGCGCCTCGATGTGCTCGCGCGACCGGCCCCACATGCGCACATGGATTCCCCGGTCCGCCAGCATCACGCCGCAGACCGTGGCCATCTGCCCATCGCCGATCACCGCCACCTGTTCGATCATCGCGAGCTATTAGACAACCGCCCGCAATCATCATCAACTATCACGACAACCGCTTACCTTCGCTAAGAAGGAGCGACGGGTTGTGCCACCGCCTGCCCGCCGTGGCGGGCGTGAAGCGCAGCGCAACCCGTGGATTTAGGCGCGTTCATAGTCCGCGCCGAAGGAGCCGCGGAAGTCAGGTTCCACGAAGGATCACCTGAATCGAGTTGGAAGCACTTGCTGCACAGTCCGTAGTGCGTCTACACCCACGAACTGATGGAAAATCACGTCGGCCGCCGAAACGCTTTTGTCGCCGAAATAAATCGTCCGCATGCCCATGCCGGCCGCGATTGAAATGTTCGCTACGGAATCTTCAACCACAATGCACTCATCACCGGTAACCCCCAAGACTCGGGCTGCAACCAAAAATCGATGAACTCCGTGCCGCTTTTCATCTTCGCCATCAACCACCACATCGAACCGGCTGAGCAGACCGATCGCCTTCAGCACCGAGCGTGCATTGCGACTCGCTGACACGGCCGCCACTTTCGCTCCGCCAGCTTTCAGCGCCCCCACAAAGCTGGATGCTCCGGGAACGCAATCGTCGAACGTCAGCGCGCGGATGCCCGAAACATAGAGTTCATTCTTTCGCCGCAAGATCGCATCGAACCGGGCGCTCCCAACCTGTCGGTCGCCCAGAATAATCCTCAGCGACGCCTCTCGCGGGGCGCCGCGCAAGCGATCTGCCACTTCCTCAGAAAAGCGCAGCCCCACTTCTTCAACGGCGCACCGCCACGCATTCAAGTGCATCCCCGCCGTGTCGGCCAGCACACCGTCGACGTCAAACAGGACCGCAATTGCGCCGATGGTTCGCGCTGTCGTGCGCTCGACGATCGGTTTCCGCTGCTGAATCTCGATACTCATACTTATCTATCGTCGATCGTTTAGCCGCAGCCCGACAGGGCCCCGGAGAAGCGGAACAAATCATTGCCTAGCCCGTTTCCGCCTTGACGGCGGCCCCGGGCACATTTGAAATCCTTGCGAATGACCGACACCGCAACCCGCCCCCTGTTTCCTCCGGTCACCCAATACACGCTTCTCGCATTGGTAGCCGCGGCGCTTTACTTCAGTCCACCCGTCTATCGACAGGACCGGCCGCACCCGCGCGGCCAATTCATGCAACTCGCTGCGGCCTTCCTACGCGGAGAATTGACCATTCCCCTGCGAACGGACATCCCGGTGCGAAAGGGCGAGTTGATTCCCACCGGCGATCCCTCGCGCGCATTCTGCCCTTATCCCCCCCTTCCGGCTGTCCTGTTGATGCCATTCGTCCTGATCCTCGGTCCGGACATCACCATCGCTGCCGCGACGCGCTACGTGAGCGTCATCAACGTGCTGCTCTTCCACGCCTGCATCGGCCGGCTGCACAGTCGGCTCGGTTTCGTGCCATTCTCCGCGCGGCAACATTGGACGATCACGGCGTTTTTCGCCTTCGGCACGACGGCTTGGCCCGTGGCGGACACCGGCGCCGACTGGCACCTGGCCCACGCGGTCGCGCTCGGTGCCCAACTGCTGGCATTTCTGGAGTACGCAGGTAAGGGCCGACCCGGCTTGATTGGCGCGTTGGTCGGACTCGCGGCGTTGTCCCGCCCGACCACGATTATCATCGGCATGTTTTTCCTGCTGCAATCTGCCCGGCGCCGAGATTGGGGGTCCATCTCTCTCCTTTGCATCGGACCCGCGATTGCCGTCTTCTTGCTCGGGGCATACAACGCCGCCCGCTTCGGCTCTCCATTCGACTTCGCCTACGACAGAATGCAATTGCGCGGCGAAGGCGCCGAGAACATGCGCCAATTCGGCCAGTTCAGTATCGCCTACCTTCCGCGCAATTTCTTCTGGTTCTTTCTCGCCCCACCCGTGCCCCTTGCCAGCGGGCGATTCCCGTGGATGGGCTACGACCTGCGCGGGATGAGTCTGTTCCTCGCCTCGCCCGCGTTTCTCTATGCAATGATCGCCCTTCGCCGCATTCGCACCAGCACGGTCGTGCGCGACGCCGCCGTCACGCTCGCCCTTTCGCTCATCCCATTGCTCCTCTATTTCAACACCGGCTACGCCCAGTTCGGCCATCGCTTCAGCATGGATTACATGCCGCTTCTGCTGATTCTGATGGTTGCGGGAGTTCAACCACGCCTCTCGCGCGTCGCGACGGGCTTCGTGCTGCTGTCCATCGTTTTCCATGCCGCGGCCGTGTTTGTCCGCCCGATCGCGTCATTGCCGCTCAACATTCCGCCACTGGCGTGGCATTAAGGGCATGCAAGCCGATTCCAAAAAAATCAATTTCTCCCTTGCCGACACCTGGTTTTGGTGTACAATTAGGACGTGAGCAGAGACAGGCTCTGCAAGGGTGTCGATGGAGTCCACAGGGGTCAGCCAGTTTTTCATACCATGAGTTATCATCGATTTATCAAGTAATTTCCCGAGAATTGGCCGCATCGCGGCCGCCCGACTGACCCGCCGGTTTACATCACGCCTCCGCTTCCTTTCGTTGCTCATGACATATTGGTCTTTCTCTCGCATTGCGTACTCGTCGAATGACGGGCATTGCACGCACGGTGGATCGCGCGCAATCCTCGCACATTCATTCGAATGAACGAGACGCAATGGGTGCCGGGGAGACGGTTTGCGCCCACCCCGCGCGGCTGCCAGCGCCGGACTGTCACGACGATGGCATGGCGCCGCGCGGCGCGAACCGGCGCCGCCGATGAGCCGGCCGGCCGTGGGTTTGCCCGCGGCCGGCGGCGGCGCAAATTCCCTGCCCGCCGAAAAGACCAATTGTCAAATCCCGAAGTCCATCGCGCGACGCGAATTCGACGATCCGCCGCGCCTCGTCTGGCCCGCCTTCTCCAGAGCACTCGGGGGGCCAGCGCGGCGGATCGACACGGATGAATCGACCGCTAAGTGTCTTGCAGACGCCCGCGGAAGAGGAAAAAAGCACGATCGCTTTTCGCCGAAGCTCGAGTCGGTAGAAAGGAGGTGCAGGGAACAAAGGGTCAGATGATAGGAACGGCGGCCCACGGCGGTGGACCGCCGTTTTTTTCTGGCGATTCCTCGCACCGCGAGTGAGGCTTTTCTGCCGGCATGAAATAAATCAGACCTGCCGGCTGTTGTAATTAGCGACGAACAGATCGTTCATTCAAGGGAAATCGAAGTCTCATCCCGCTGGCTGGTCGCCGACGAAGACCGGCCGCGATCTCGTCACCAACCGCGAGCCATTTGGTTCGAGAACAAGGCCGACCGCGCTCCAGCGTGAGCGATTGGATCGCCGACCATCCATTCCTTGTTCGCGGCCGCGCGACTGAGCGCCGCCGTCTCAAAACAATTCAAACCCGGCGAGCGTTATTTTCCTCAGAAAGGGAGAAGGAATGAACCTGCGCGCACTGTCTACCACCTTTATCGTCTGTTGGTGTATTGGTTGGGCCAGACCAGCAAAGGCCCAGCCCGCCGGCGACCTCTGCCAAGACGCCCCCACCATTCCCTGCGGCTCGACGACCATTCTCGATAACACGCTGGCGGGTACGGACGCATCCGACCCCGGCTATTCGTGTCACTTCGACGGTCCCGGCACCCAGGGCGTCGGCACGGTCTGGTTCAAGTTCGTCGCCGACGACACGTCGGCCGTCGTCAGCACCTGCGAGAGCACCGATTCAGGCGACACGATCCTCGGCGTCTTCGATGGAACCTGCGGCGCCTTCACCGAGCTGGCGTGCAGCGAGGACGCCTGCGGCGGCACGGACCTTTTGTCCAGCGTCTGCGTCTCGGGCCTGACCGTTGGCAATACGTATTACATCCAGGTCGCCACCTATAGCGAGGGCAGTCGAGGGGAAATCACGCTCGATCTGAGTTGCCCCTGCCCCGCCGCCGACATCTGCGACATCGCGGAGGCGCTCACCCTTCCTTCGGGCGTTATCGCATTCGACAACTCCGTCAACACGCCTGACGCGAATCCCGACGACGGTTCGTGCAACGCGGGAGCGCCCGTGATGCAGAACGACCGCTGGTTCAGCGTCACCACCGGTCCGGATGACTGCAACCTGATCGTCAATGTCGACGCCGTCTCCGGCTACGACCTCATCGCCACCGTTTACAGCGGCGCGGATTGCGATTCCCTGCTGGAGGAAGCCTGCATCGACACCCCCGATGATCCGGGCAATGCCATTATACCGGCGCTGGCCAATTCCACTTACTGGATTCGTGTCGGCGACTGGGGATTCGTCCCGGAGGGCGGCCAGACGACCCTCGAAGTTTCCTGCCCGGTCACGCTGCCCACCGGCGCCTGCTGTTCGACCATTGACGGCACCTGCATCGAGACGACCCTACCGGACTGCGAGTTCATCTCCGGCGACTATCAGGGCGACGACACCCTTTGCGCCGACGGCCCCTGCATCAGTGCCTGCTGCCTCGACGACGGTTGCCAAAGCGTAAACGGATTGGTCACCGGTTTCCCGGAACTGGACTGCGAAGACCCGGTCGAATCGGGCGGCCTCGGCGGAATTTGGCTCGGGCCCGGCACCGATTGCGCCACCGCGGTCTGTCCCCCCGAAAATGACGACTGTGCCGATGCCCAGTCTCTGACGCTGCCCGTCTCAATCGACTTCAACAACGAGGGCGCACTGGCTAGCAGCACCGGCGGCGCGGGATCGTGCAACGTTGAAGGTGCGACGGCCCTGCAAAACGACGTCTGGTTCACCGTGACGACCGGCCCAGCGGCCTGCGACCTTACGTTCGAGCTGTCCTCGACCAACTTTTACGACATGATGGTCCCGGTTTACAGCGGAACCGATTGCAACGATCTCGTCGAAGTCGCCTGTGGCAACGAACCCCAGGACCCGCTTGAGTTCGTCGTGCCGACCACTCCCAACACGACCTATTGGATCCGCGTCGGAGACTGGGGCTCCTTCGCGGGCGGCGGTCCGACCCGCATGACCATCCAGTGCGTCCCACCCTGCGGCACATGCCCCGGCGATGTCAGCGCCGACAATCTGGTTAATGGCGCCGACTTGCAGCCTTTCGTGAATTGCTATCTCGCGCCGGCCGATGGGTGCGGCTGCGCCGACATCGACCGCGACGGCGATACCGATGACGACGACGTGACGCAATTCACTGATCTGCTCCTGAATGAGACGGGCGATTGCCCGGAGTTCCCCACCGATTCATGCGAAGACGCTCCGCTCTATCCCTGCAACACGGTCGTGAGCTTGAATAACGCCAACGCCACCACCGATCCGACCGACCCCGGTTTCTCGTGTCACTTTACCGCTCCGGGCACGCAAGGGTTGGCAACGATGTGGCTGCGATTCCAGGCGAGCGATACCTCGGCCCTCATTGGAAACTGCAACAGCGAGGTGCTCGACACCGAACTGGCCGTCTACGACGGAACCTGCGGCGCCCTTACCGAACTGGCGTGCAGCGAAGATGACTGCGGTCTTGACGGCCTCCTCTCGCGCGTTTGCGTCGAGGGCCTGACGCCAGGCAACATCTATTACATTCAGGTCGCTTCTTTCACCTCCTCTTCACAGGGGTCGATGGAGATTTCAATCGAATGCCCCTGTCCGTTTGCGCCGGACGAATGCGCCGTTGCCGAACCGGTGTCATGTGGATCGTCGATCACGTTCAGCAACGTCCTCGCGACGCCCGATGCCTTCAATGCCCCGTTGCCGACGGATCCCGTGCCCTCCTGTTCCCTGGAGGGCAACCCAGCCCAGGCCACCGTCTGGTACACCTTCACCGGCGACGGTCAGAACTGGACCATTGAAAGCTGCAACACGCCCGACGAGCCGGCCAGCATCGCTGACACCACACTCTCCATATGGACCGGCGAGTGCGGCGCGCTCACGGAACTGGCCTGTGGCGAAGACGATTGCAATGGCGGCAACGTCGCGAATCAGGGCGGCACGCCCCAACCGTGGATGAGCCGCGTCACCGTTCCCACCGTCAACGGCCAGCAGTATTGGATACTCTGGTCAAACGCCTTCGGCGATCGCGGAAAAATTCAGATGGACGTCTCGTGTTCGCCATAACACGACGACGGCAGTTTGCTGTCGCTCCTAAGGAGCGGCGGAAATAATGTTAAGACGCCGCCCGGTCCCATCACGAGACCGGGCGGCGTCGTTCTTGCAGATTGTCTGAGAGCCGGGGGTCACTCGCCAGATTCGTTCGCGGCAGGGAAAATCTCATCCGCCGCCTGGTTCGAGGTCGGCGTCGTTGTTGCCTCAGTCGCCGCCGGCGCCAACTTCAGCGCCTCGACCTGCGGCAAATCTTCCAGTGACGGCAGCCCAAAGGCCTCTAAAAACCGCTTCGTCGTCCCGTACAGAATCGGCCGGCCCAGATCCTCCGCCCGGCCGACGATCTTCACCAGGTTCAGCTCGCGCAGCTTGTTGACCATGTCTCCCGCCGCCACGCCGCGGACCGCCTCGATTTCTGCCCGCGTGCAGGGTTGCTTATAGGCAATCACCGACAGCGTCTCCATCGCCGCCCCGCTCAGCTTCGTCTCCTGCCGAACCCGCAACAGCTTGGTCAGCCACGAGTTGAATTCCGGCCGCGTCAGAATTTGGTAGCCGCCGGCGATCTCCTCGATGCGAAACGAAGCCCCCGCAGCTTCATATTGCTCATTCAGAGTCTCGATGCACTCCCGAACGCTGCGAGCGCTCCCCTGCCCCATGATCGTCGCGATCTTGGCCGCCGGAAGCTGCGTGTCCGCCGCCATGAGGATTGCC
>DATMEE010000551.1:0-5421 GCA_035557035.1 Phycisphaerae bacterium | reverse complement strand
CGACATTCGCTTGATGAGACACCGCGCAAGATGACGCTCGTGTACGCGAACCCGCGACATTTTGAGGGGGAGTTGCGAGCGCGTCCGTGGCTGAAGAAAACGCGGGAGCTTGCCGCGCCCTATACGCGGCAAAAGGTTTACATTTGCGAGAATTGCCGCTGATGCGCAGGGCATCGTGCCATCACTGCGTCATTCTGATCCCGGCACACCGGAAGAAGAATCTCGCTTCCGAGGCACACAACATTTGATTTGAATTGATCGCCGTGGGACAAGATCCTTCGTCGTTGCTGCTCCTCAGGATGACGGCCGAAGAGTGCCTTCAGGGTTCGCGGAAGAGAACCAGGCTGCTGGTGAAGCCGTGGATGAACGTGCGGCTGGCGATGGGGCCGATCTCCCCGGCCGCGAAAAAGCCGGCGATCTGACAATCGGGCGCCGCTTCGTTGATCACGCCGATGTCGTGGTTCGGCACGCCGAACATGTGCGAACCGCGGCCATTGCAGGTGAAGAGCAGGCCGCCGCGCGGGGGCGTTCGCATTTCAGCGATGCGACGCCGGATCAGTTGCTTCATCTCGGCATCCGCGCTCTTGGAGTCGCGCAGGTGGAACTGTATCGTCTGGCCGGGCTTGACCATGGTCGTCACCGCGAGGCCGGAATTATCGACGACCTTAATCAGGTTGCGAATCAGAAACTCGCTCTTGCCTGACGAGCGGGCCGCTTCAGAGACGGCGCTGCCCACGTGAATGCCTCCGGCCTGCATCAACGACTGGTCGTAGGCGTCGGCGCTGCGGAAAATCGATTGCAGCACTTCCATGGCCGGGCGGCCCCGAAGCTCCTGGATGACATTCTCTTCCGACTTGGTCACGATGAACGGCTCGCCGATCGGCCGGCAACCCTGCGAGACCACCGGCTCGATTACGATATTGCCGGAAAGCGACACGCCCACCGTGCCTTGGCGCAGCACCTGATCATTCATGAAGAGGCGATTTTGTCCCGGGCCTTCGCCCGCGCTGGCCACGCCGCCGAGGATCGGCCGGCCGGGAAAGATACGGTCCATCTCGTGCAGAGCATATTCGATGCCGGGCGCGAATGAAAACGGTTCGGGCAGGATCACAAATCCGGGGTTGGACTCCGACTTGACGCCAACGCGGTCGATCCAGTCCTCATCGCCCTCGAATTGCTTCAGGTCGTCGATGTCCAGCAGAAACGGCATGGCCCGAACATCGGGCATTTCACCCACCCAGAGTGCAATGGCCGGCGCGCCCTCGACTTCGCGATCCGGGCCGATGATGCCGTCGCCGGTGCAGCCGATGAGCGTCCGCGCGTTGGTGCGGTCAAGAACGCCCGAGAGAATCTCCTCGCAATCGTCCTCGAAGTGCGGCGAGACGAAGAGCATGGCGAGGTCGGCTTTCACGCCGGCGACGCCGTCGCAAACTTCAGCGACGGCATCTTCGCGCTGAGTCTGGGTGCTTATGGTCGATTTGAATTTCATCCGCGGTCCCTGGTGTCTCGCTCGCCTGCATTGCGCGATCCACCTGGATCATAGCATGTCACCGCTTCCAAAGGTGAAGCGATTCCCTAGAACGCCCCGAGCACGTCTCAGCACCTCGCCTCGCGGGCGAGGAGCGCTCAAGAGATCTTCCGTCGCCGGCGCAGGCCGGCCAGGCCCAGGGCGAGCAACGCGAGCGTCGACGGCTCCGGAACAATCCGCATTTCGTGGACCGTGACATTCAGAACCGCACCGGAACCGCCCGCGCCGAACGGGTATTGCAATTGCAGTTCGGTCATGCCGTTGCCGGGATCGAAGTTGGGTATCCCATCCCGAGGGGTGTTGGTGAAAAAGGGCGTGGACAGATCGACCGTCAGGGTCTTGGTGCCCGGTGCGCCCAGCAGAAGCGGGTACATATGTTGCTCGATGAGATGCACTTGTTGGGGCGACAGGGTGTCGGCATCCTTGATGACGAGGTCGAGCGCCGTGAGCGTATTGCCGGGGTTTACGGTGAGGTCGATCTGAAAGAACGCCGGCATGGGGAAGGCCAGGTCGCCCGCGGCTGCCGTACCGAACCCCAGGCCGCCGAAGTCATTGCCGGTGAAGTTGAAGTCTGTCTCGGATGCCGTGGGAGGATCGCCGGGACCGGCGTCCGGATTGTCTCCAGCGACGCCGCCGAAGGTAAAGGCAAAGTTGACCGGCGGGTTGTGGAAAGGGGGATGGTTGCCATCGCCCGCGAGATTGGCAGCATCGCGTCCGTCGATCGTCAGGATGTTCTCCGCCGCCGCGCTGTCGACATGGGAGGCCATCGCGGCGCCGGCAAGAGCCAGGCCCACGACAAAACGAGCGCGATTCGCAGCATGGAACATGGCAATCCTCCCCTTTTCAAATTACTGCTCTGCGCCCCCGGATTGGGTGGACCGACGTATCTACACACGCCTGGGCACAGTGCGCATACAAAAACCTGAACTGACCCAATATGGGAATGATACCAAATCGGCCGGTTATTTGAAACCGCAGCGGTGCCGATTTCGCGGCGATTCAGGTCGAATTTCTAGACTAACGAGATCGAGAATGACCTTCCCCACGATTCAACTTTCAATCACTCCGGGTTTTCACCGGCGCGGTTAAGCACCATCAGGCGGCGCTCGGTGAGGTGCTCGATCGCGAAGCGGACGCCTTCGCGGCCGAGGCCGCTTTCCTTGACGCCGCCGTAGGGCATGTTGTCGACGCGGAATGACGGCACATCATTTATAACGACCGCGCCGACTTCGAGTTCGTTGAAGGCGTAGTGGGCGGAATTGAGATTGCGGGTGAATACGCCGGTCTGCAATCCGAATTTGCTGTCGTTCACGCGATTCACTGCTTCGGCGAAGTTTGAAAACGGCTCGACGATCGCGACGGGACCGAAGACCTCTTCGCATCCGAGTTGCGTGTCGCGGGGAACGCCTTCGAGCAGTGTCGCCTCATAGAAGACGCCGCCGCGTTTTCCGCCGCAGAGAATTTTCGCGCCGCGCTTTACAGCTTCATCGACCCATCGCTCGATTCGGGTGGCCTCTGCCTCGGAAATGATCGGGCCGAGAAACGTGTCCTCGTGCAGCGGGTCGCCGGATTTGAGCTGCCTGGCCGCGGCGACGAGCTTGGCCTTCATTTCATCGTAGATGGTTTCGTGAATGAGAATACGCTGCACGCTGATGCAGGATTGGCCGGACTGGTAGAACGCGCCAATCATGAGCTTTGCCACGACGTGCTCTTGATCGACGTCGCGATCGACGATGCAGGCCGCGTCGCCGCCCAATTCCAGTATGACCGGTTTTTTCCCCGCTCTTGCTTTGAGGCCCCACCCCACCTCCGGCGAGCCGGTAAACGAGAGCAGTTTGAACCGCTCGTCCGTGTTGAACAAGTCAGCCTCGCCGCGGGCGCACGGCAGGATGCTGAACGCACCCTTGGGCAGATCAATCTCGGCGAGAATCTGGCCGAGAATCAGCGCGCTGACCGGCGTCAACGAGGCGGGCTTGAGCACCCAGGGGCAGCCGGCGGCGATGGCCGGCCCGATCTTGTGCGCGGCAAGATTGATCGGAAAATTGAACGGCGAGATGAAGGAACACAGGCCGACGGGGACCCGCTTCCAGATTCCGGAATAACCCTCGGCACGCGCGGAGACGTCGAGCGGAATGTACTCCCCGACGATACGCGTCGCCTCTTCCGCCGAGATTCGAAACGTGTCGATGGCCCGCGCGACTTCGCCGCGGCTGTCCCGAATCGGCTTCCCGGCTTCAATCGCCAGGACACGGGACAACTCTTCCGATCGATCCTTCAGGCGCGCGGCCACGTGCGTTAGCGCGGCCGCCCGGGCGTGCGAGGGCATCCGGCGGCATGCCTGGGTCGCCGCCGTTCCTGCTTCAATTGCCCGTTCAGTGACGTTGCGATCGGCCAGCGCAACTCGCGTCGCCACTTCGCCGGTGTATTTGTTCGTGACCGTCAGATTTTGATTTGGCGAGCGTGGTTCGTTCGCGAGATAGAGCGGATACGATTCCTGAAGCATGAGGCGCTCCTTTTCCTATATGGCCAGATCATGGTAGCGGAGCGCGCGCTGCCCGTATGGAAGTCCAGGGATAAACGCCACTGCCGCGGGTGCCAGAATGACAGGATATCTCCGATTCATAAGGCGGTGACTGCCAGCCGGGGGAGATACCCGCCACCCGCTGGCCAGCGTTCGCCCGCTTTATTTTGGCTTAAACATCCATGAAATATGCACTTATAACGAATTGGCCTCGCAGGACCAATCCCGAGGGCGAGTGGCATCGTCCTTGCCTACTTTTCAACGGTGAATCCACGCGCGAAGTTTCCAACGCGATCATCCAGCGGAGAAGGTAGTGCGGACCACGCCGTCGCAGTTTAGTTTTATGGTCGCCCATTCGGCTCGGCCGTTCTGGGGCGAGACCCTTGCGCGGCGGCTCTCGAATTGCCCGGTGGATTTCCATTGGCCGCAGAGCGGCGACGAAGCGGTTGACGTGATCGCGGGCCGGGCGATCCACGTCGCGATCGTGGACGACTCGCTGCCGCGAAGCGGCGGTCTGGATGCCGTTCGACGGCTGCGGCAATCGGGGCTTGATTCGCCGGCAGTGCTCGTCTCCATTGATCCCGATCGCCGGTTGATGATGGATGCAATTCAGCTTGACGTGTACAGCGTGGTAAAGGTGGCCCCCGATCACGATTACTTGACGCCGGTGGTCATGCGGCTCGTTCGTCAGTTTTATCACGTGGACTGGCCGGACCCGGATTATGGTGATGTAAACCGCGTGTGGCGGAACTAAGCGGGCCGGCAAGTCGCCGCCCGTCATTTGTATTTTTCGGAATCAATCTGAAAAGGAGTTTGTAACGATGGCAGCTACGAAGGTGAATGTTCGACCCCTCGGGGACAAGGTGCTGGTGAAGCGGATCGAGGCCGAGGCCATGACGGCCGGGGGCATTGTTCTGCCGGATACGGCGAAGGAGAAGCCGAAGCGCGGGCGCGTGCAGGCGATCGGCGACGGCAAGTTGCTGAACACCGGCGAGCGTGCGAAGGTCCAGGTGAAGAAGGGTGACGAAGTTCTTTTCACGAGCTATGCGGGCACCGAAGTGAAAATCAACAACGAAGAGTTCATCATCATGGGCGAGGAAGACATTCTCGCGGTTCTCAACTGAGGATTAAGAACTTTCCTCTTGCGGACGCGGCGAGCGTGCCGCGAGCCAAGCCAGGAGACGAGATGCGAGCGTCACTCTTCGCGGCCGCGTTGGATGAAGCGATCAAGTTCGGCCCGCAGGCGAGGCTGGTGCTGACGTTTCCCGGGAACGAGGACGCCATGCACCTTCATCCGCTGGCGTACACGAAGATCGACGGCGGGTTTCGGGTTGAGATTCGCGTGTCGGACTACGTGGACAGCGAGATGGTG
>DATMEE010000550.1:0-4432 GCA_035557035.1 Phycisphaerae bacterium | reverse complement strand
TCAAGGTCGGGCTCGACGTTGTCGGAATCGTAAAGCAGGACGCCGCCGTCTTTCAAAAACCCGATGTGGTCCTGGTAGCTGTGCTGATAAAACGCGACGAGGAAATCGGCTTCGTCGCCAGCGGACAGGACTTCGCCCGTGCCCATGCGGACCTGGAAGATGGACGGACCGCCGGAGATGGTGGCGGGAATCGTCATGTAGGTCATGACGTCGTGATCGCTGCGTCCGGCGAGGCGCGCGAGGAAGGCGCCGGCGCTTTGAATGCCATCCTGCGAATTTCCGGCGAGGCGGATGACGGCGTCGTTAATGCTCTCGGGGCGCAGATCGGCGCGGTCCGAGGCGGGAGCGGAAGGCGCGGCGGGAGCGCCGTTGGCGGCATCGGTTTGTGGCTGAACAGGAGGCGGATTCACGTGATTGGCACCATATCGGGCAAGGAAGAAAATGTCGAATGCCGAATGTTGAATTTCGAATCGAAAACTCCTGCTCGTGCTCGTGGGAACTGTAGTGGCGGACGTGTCGTCCGCATTGTGTGGGAATCTGCGGCCGGACGGCCGCCGCTACAGAGGAGACGTGCGGGAACACGTCGCTACGGTTTTGCGGGCGTGACTGCGGGCGCGACGAAATGTTCGGGCACATCGCTGGCGCCACTCGATGTGACCATGTGGAGAGTTCCGGTGACACGATCCATCCTCGTGATGGTGCCGTCGGCGCCGACGTGCATTTCATAGCGCACAAAGGGAGCGGGTGGGCTCTTGGTCAGTTCGTTCCAACGCGCGCCGGCGAGAAATGCGGCCACGATCATGAGCGCACCAAGCATGCCGCCGCCAATAGCTTTCACGGGGGCGAGCATATCGTCTGTCGTTGACACGCAACAAGCCCAAAGGGGGCTGGAACCGGAATCGACTTGGTGCGGACGAAATTCGTCTCGCGTGCCAAATCAAAGTTTCCTACGATGCGCACGAGTAGCACAGAAAAGGAACCGGTATGGCTGAAGAAACGAATTGGAAAAAATGGGAAGGCCAGGGACAGCCCGAAGGAAAAGGCGGAACAAGCACTCCCCTGCCCGCTCAAACCGACGAAGTCGAGGGGCGAGGCCGGAAAATAGCGATGATCAATTGCTTCCTCTGTGGCGCGACGGGCGCTATCGAGTACGACTCGCAATGGTACAGCTGCTGGAAGTGCGGCGGCACGGCTACCACGATGGTTGCGTAGTTCCGGGGAGCGCCGATAACGTTTGCGGGCCACGACACCGTGGGCCGTGATCGAGTGTCGTCGACCCCACGCGGCCCACAGGGCCGCGGCTACAGCAGAGGCGAATCTAGTCGCCGAAAGATATCTCGACGGCGCGGGCGGTTTGGACCATCTCACCGTCCGGCGGGACGAGTCTCAGCCGATTGACGGCATCGGCGATTGGGACGTGGCGGACCTGATAGTTTTGATAGCTCACCATCGAGCCAAATTGCTTTTCGCGGATCAATGTCACGGCTTTGACTCCGAAGCGGGTGCCGAGAATGCGGTCGAGCGTGGTGGGCGCGCCGCCGCGTTGCAAATGGCCGAGGACGGTGCAGCGCGTTTCCTTGCCGGTCCGCGCCGCAATCTCCCGCGCCACGATGTCGCCAATTCCGCCAAGCCGATATTCTCCGTCCTGATTCGGGTGCATGACAACCTGGCCATCCCGAGGGCACGCACCCTCGGCAACGACGACGATGGCCGACAGGCTGCCTCGATCGGCCCGCGCGTTGAGGGCGGCGGCGATCTTGTCGTAATCGAACGGGATCTCGGGGATCAGAATAATATGCGCGCCACCGGCGATGCCGCCGTGCAGGGCAATCCAGCCCGCGTGCCGTCCCATGACTTCGAGCACCATCACGCGCTTATGACTCGTGGCCGTCGTATGCAAGCGATCGAGCGCATCCATGACGGTGGCGGCAGCGGAATCAAAACCGAACGTCATCGCGGTGGCTTCCAGGTCATTATCGATCGTTTTCGGAACGCCGATGCAATTGATGCCGGCTTCCTGAAGTTGAAGCGCCGTGACCATCGAGCCATCGCCGCCCACAATGATCAGAGCATCGACACGTAGCTCCTTCAGGACCTCGCGCGCGTCGGCGATCACGCCGTCAGCGACCTCGGTGCGGTCCCCTGCTCCTACTTTCGCGACGAAATGGCCGCGGTTGGTGGTGCCGATGATCGTGCCGCCGCGGGGCATGATGCCGGCCGTGCGGCGGCGATCGAGCACCATGTAATTCCCCGGTGGAAGCAAACCTTCGAAGCCATCGAGAAAACCGAGAACTTCCCAGCCTAATTTTTCGGCCGCGAGGACGACCCCGCGGAGCACCGCATTCAAGCCGGGACAATCGCCCCCGCTCGTCAAAACGCCGATCCGGGGTTTCGTCATGGGCGGCCTAACGAATCAAAGAGTCTTCTTCGGATCCACCAGTCGCCCGCCGGCGAACCACTGATCGTGCAGCTGCCAGCCGCGCGCGAGGAGGCCCGCGCCCTCACCAAAACGATCTGTGCTGCCGAGAATGACGACGATAATATGACGCGGGATCACACCCGTTCTCGATCCTTCCTTGATGATATGGGACTCCCGATGCGCCGAGAGAACCAGGCAATCGCCCGCGCGGTTGGTGCGTCCTGTCTTCACGCCGTCGACACCATCCCGGCCCAGCAATTCATTGGTGTTGCGAAGCATGTAGCCAATTTTCTTGCCGCCGCGGTTGAAGGAAATCTGCCGTTCCTTTTGCGAAACGTAAAAACGAAAGCCGGCTTTGTTCACGGCGTAACGAGTCAGGCGCGCCATGTCCGCGGCGGTCGAATAAGGGGCGGAACGCTCGTTCGTGTCTATGCCGTGCGGATTTACGAAATGTGTTCGGTCCATCTTGAGGACTTTCGCCAGGGTATTCATCTGGCCGACGAAAATCGAGACGGGCGCGGACGCAGCCCCGGGAACGATCGATTGCAGCCTGACACCGACATGGTTGGCCAGCGCATAGGCGGCGACGTTGTCCGATTGGACGAGGGCCGCGTAAAGCAAATCGCGCAACGTGATCGTATCGCCCGGCTGGAACCCGATAAGGTTTTCGCCGGTGCCGACGAACGCTTCGGGTGGAATCGCCGCCAATTGGTTCAGGTCGCCTGAATGTTTTTCGGCCCAGTCGAGGACGACCATCGCCGCGGCGACTTTGGTCAGGCTGCCCACCTGGCGTTTCTGCCTCGGCTCCTGTTGATCCAGAATAAACCCAGTCTTCGCATCAACGATCACAAAGGCGCGAGCGGCGTGCAGGTCGCGCGCGGCCAGGGTGCAGAGCGCGAGAGAAAAAAGGGCGAGGAAAAAGCGGCGAGGAATAGTCACGGGAAAGTAAAACCGCTGCACCTTAATCGGCGCGGTCCGGTTGGCAACCGATTGTAGGGCGTTTGAAAGCCCGGCCTCGGCGTTCCGCCTGAGTTACGCCTAGCGCAGGGCCATGTCCGAGCGGGCGCCGTAGCGATGCACGTTGGGCTCGAGCACGTGGTAGATGCGTTGGGCGGCATTGACGAGATCGAATGAAGTAGCCCGGCCAAGTCCGCTCGCGCGGATGGTGCCGTGTCTGCCCTGGCCGCGGCTGCCGCCAGCGAGATCAAATTCGTAGACAGTGATGCCCTTATCGACGTCCGTGATTTTGACGTGCATGGCCAGGAACGAGCGGCCCACGCCGAAGGTTCCCAGAAAGAAACGGCCGAGCGGACTGCCGCCGTCTACCATCGTGAACTCACCTTCCACCAGCCACCCGGTGCGGGGAGTCTCGTCGGCTTCAAGAATGCGCGCAGGGGCAAGTAACTCGAGATGCTGTTTGAGGTTGCCGGCGAATTCAACGGGGGTGAGCGCCTTGCGAATCGGCATTTCGCCATCCGAAGGGGTCTGGTCACCTTTGAAGATCGCGGTATCGATGCAAAACGGACGAATGTAGATCGCTTTGGGAGCGCTGGCGCCGACGCCGCAGTTGACGACCATATGGACGCCGCTCTTGGAGTCGTAGTCCTTCGGATCGCTGACGGCGGCGGTGGTATGGCTGCCACCGGCGACATCTGTCTTGGTGACAACCATGTCGGCGCAGGAGCAAAGTAGGAAACTGGAAAGCAAGGCGAGGAAAGGTTTCATAGTTCTTAATCCGTCATCCGTGCTGGCCGTCTCTACGACGGACCAGGACGGTTTATAGCCCGGTTATGATGCAACTCCCGTGCCGTGCGCTCTAGAAAAACGCAGCCTCCTCGAGGCTCGCGAGCGATGGACCAGGCGCCCAAGTTGCCGGCGATGATGAAACAAAATAAGGGCAAGGACGATCGATCCACTGAGGTAGGTCCCCGTCTCGGGCACCGGTGTGATTTCAAAGTAGCCGTTCCCCAAGTCAAATTGGACCGCGCCCGAGGCAAATCCGGTAAAGTTGAA
>DATMEE010000549.1:0-8703 GCA_035557035.1 Phycisphaerae bacterium | reverse complement strand
CTCCAATAGGGAGAGGCTCTGTAAGGAAGGAGACCGATTCACCAAAAAAAATGTCGACCGGTAGGTAGATGAGTGAGAGTGAGCGGTTCGGAATCGCTCGGATGGTTGGGCCGCGTTCGCGTAGTCTCTTAGGAGTCCCGATAAGGCTGTTGGTCGGTTGATCGGCTCGTGCAGGGCCCCGCGGATCATTCGCAAACGCCGTGCGGGTTTGACCGACGCCCACCACCGCTCGGCGGCGGCGACGAATGCGGCGCGCGGCTTGGGACCGTTTGGGACGACCGCCCGCAATCGGCGGTACTCGGCGACCGCCTCTTGAAGCCTGCCGGTCGATTCGAGCAGCCGAGCCAGTCGAAACTGGGCGATGGGGTTGCCGACGATTCGCCGGTAAAGTCGTTCCGCGTCCGCTAGGCGTCCCTGCGCCATCGCGAGATCGGCTTCGACCCGCTCCAGGCCGCCAAGCGGGTCCGGTCGTGGCATTTGTCGGGCTGCTTCCAAAAGACGGACGGCGCGTGCCAAGTCGCCGCATCGGACCGCTGCGTCCGCTTGATAAACCGTTAGGAAGCCGACATTGGGAAGTGCCTGGCAGGCGTCCCGCAGCGGCAGGTACGCCCTCCCCGGCTCGTCGCCGGACAGGTACAGGATACCCATCGCCGCCGCCATCAATGGATCCGGATCATGCTCGATGTCGATCCCCGACCAGGCATCGAGGGCGTTTGCCGGATCGCCCATCAGAAGCGCGTAGAGTCCGCGCGAGCGTGGGTCGGAGGATGTCGACGAAGCGGGTGAGGCCGGCACTGGTAATGCAGGTGAGCCAGGGATTCCTTTCCGCATTTCGTCGTTTGCCCAGTGAACGATCTCCCGCTCGCGTCGAATCGCCCCATCGAATGGCGCCCAGCGCAAAGCAAGGTCATAGGAAGAGAGCGAAGATTGCATCGCAACGGGGGACGTGGCGGGCAGACCGGGTTTCGTGTTGCCGAAGAAAGACACCAGGAAAATTTGATTGCCGTGTGACGGGTCGAGTAGCGCGAGCCGCGCGTCAGTCACGTGCGCGGCCGCCCAATGGGGTGCAACGAAGACATAAACAACGATCGATGCGGCGAGGACCAGGGACAGTACGCTGCCGATCGCGAGGCCGATAGCCGCGGCGCGATTTCGGCGCACCAACTTGGCCATCCGCCGGGCGATTCCGACTCTTCGTGCATGGATCGGCTGGAAGGAAAGCAGCCGTTTGAGATCATCCGCCAAATCATCGGCGGTTTGGTATCGCCGCATGGGGTCGGCGTCCATGGCCTTGGCAATGATGGTCTCGAGATCGCGCGGGACGCTTGGGTTCGCGCGCCGAATTGTGACACTCGGTCCGCGCTCAATTTCGCGCAACATCATCCCTGGGTCGACCGCGTTAAATGGCAACCGCAGCACGAGCGCGTGATAGAGCATCACTCCCAGAGAATATACATCGCTGCGGGCATCGACACCGGTGTGATCGCCACGGAGTTGTTCGGGCGCGGCGTAGGCCACGGTGCCGGCGAACTGGCCGGCTTCGGTCAGCGTGGAGTCCGCTTCGCGAACCAGCCCGAAGTCGGACAGAAGCGGCGTTCCATCGGCCCGCATCAGGATGTTGGATGGCTTCACGTCGCGATGCACCAGACCGGCGCGATGTACCACGCTCAGGGCGCCGGCGATCGCGATGCCGAGGCGACAAACGTGACCGATCTCGGCGTGATTCCCTTCAGATGCGTAGTCGTGGATCATCTGGGCCAGCGACCGCCCGTCGATCCATTCCATCGCATAAGCCAGGGTGTCGCCGTCGTCGACCACGTCATAAATCGCGACTATGTTGGGGTGGCTCAGCTTGCCGATCGCCAGCGCCTCCGCCGTGAATCGCCGGCGCGCCCGCTGCGACAGCCCGGACGCCGACGGCAACACCTTCAAGGCGACGGGCCTGCCGCCCAGGCGTTGCTGTCGAGCGAGATAGACCGCACCCATTCCGCCCCGGCCGAGTTCGCTGATCACGCTATAGCCGGGCAGCGCAGGTAACGAGCGGCTAGTGCTGACGCCGGCCCGCGACGCCAATCGGACCATTTCCGCAGCCCGTTCGCGCAGATGCTCGAAGCCCGACAAAAGTGCATCAATCTCAACCGGCTGACCGTCTTCGATCAGTGCCAGGGCGCGGTCAAGCAGGTCGTACAGAAAGTCCTGGTCATTGGCGGAGGCAGGAAATGGAGTCATCTTAATCATTGCAGACTGATTTCAACGTCCGCGTGTCGACTCGGACGGCCGCGCGGAGTGAGACGGCGACCGACTGACGAGAGCTTGTCGCAGCGCCTTTTCGTATATCTCCAGCCCGCTCCCGAATCGACGGCGCACGACGGACATGCCCGCTCCCAGACGCTCAGCGATCTCTTGCAGCGTGATTTGTTCAAACAAGCGAAGCCGGACGACTTCGCTGAGTTCCTCGGGGAGAGCCGCAAGCGCTGCTTGCATGGCTGCGGCCTGCTCTCGGAAGATAGCAACCCGACTCGGAGTCGTGGAGCCGATCGGTCCCGCGAAGTACGAATCTCCCGAAATGCTGCCGAGACCGGGCCTCCCATCCAGCCCTGAGAAAGGCGTGATCCGCAGGCCGGCGCCGCGTTTTTGCGTGGCGGACGCGGCCGCGAGATGTCCGATGCGATGATCGATAATCGTCAATAACCAGGAGCGAAAACTCTTGAGACCTCGCCATTCGCAGTCCGCCCGATCGCGCCAGGCGTGCATGAGCGCTTCCTGAAAGACGTCTTCGGCGGTGGTATGACGACGCAGTGCGGCCGATAGACGCGATTCGATGACAACCAGCAGAGACGCCGGACCGACGGCCTCAATCAGTTCATCCCAAGCCCGGGACGAGGCCGACAGAAGCGGATTCTCGTCGGCGCTGAAGCCGGCCATGCAACGATCCCCAATGTGATGGGTTCCCGAATGGATTCATGGCCATTATACCAAGTGCGGATGGAGTCTGACTTTAGGCTTCATCTTTCATCGGAGAGGGAGGGATTCGAACCCCCGGTACGTGTTACCGTACACATGCTTTCCAAGCATGCACCTTCAGCCACTCGGACACCTCTCCAAAAACTCGACGCGACGGCCGCCGAACCGGTTGCATCAATCTCGCGCAACCCACGACCGTTGCCAGACGTCGCGTTCCGAATAGGATAGAACGCCGTCAATAAATTGTATAGTCACGGATGGCCTTTCGGGCCTCCCACGGCCCTCGCTCTGGAGACGAAACCGGATGGTCACGATCGGCATGAACTACACCGTACTTCCCGGCAAGGAAGAAATCTTCGAGAACGCCTTCCGCAAGGTGATTCACGCCATGAGCGGAATCCAGGGCCACACCCGCTCGAAAATGTTTCGCGACATCGACGATCCGCGCAGCTACGTCATTCTCTCGGAGTGGTCCGACAAGACGGCGTTCGACGCCTTCATCGCCTCCGACACCTTCCGCAACGTCGCCAACTGGGGCAAAGAGCAGATTCTCGCGGGCCGGCCGTCGCACACCTATTACGAGCATTGATCGACGCACACCCGCCGCCTTCAACGCAAGACATCGCGCCGAAAACGCGCCGGAGCTTCTCTTATCTGCGCACGCCGATGTCCATTTTCCTTGCGGTGCTCGGTCCGATCTGCGGTCTCATGACGTTCTTGATGCTCACGGCCACGCCGGCGTGGATGAAGGTCACGTCCGGAGTGGTGATTCTCGTTTCCGCCGCCGCGTTCGCGCGCGGATATCTGCGGCGGTTGGTGGTTACGACGGATAGTGCCCTGTTGGTGACGCTGGTGCGAAGAATCGAGATTCCCTGGTCGCAGGTCGCCTCGATCGGAATCTACGAGCCGGCGGGAAAAGGGGGCGCCCGGTATTGGTATGTCTCGCGGGGCGCAGGCCCGCCGGCCGGCGCCTGGCAAATGGATAAGGACACGATCCAGGTGCAGGATCGCGAAGGACTCAGTCAGGCGATTGATGAGCTGCGCTCGCGAAAATCGTAAAGCCGCGGCGGCGACTCAAGGCTGCGCCGGAACTGGCTCGTCGGTGGAGTTGTCCTGCGGCGGCTCGGTTTGCTCAGGTTTCTCGGAACCCGGTCGCGGCGGGCGGCGGCGATTCGGCGCGCGCTGCTTGAGCATCTCGTCTACCTTGAGCTGTTGCTCGGGCGTCAGCGCCTTCATTGCGTCCTCAAAGAGCTTGGCCTGCCCATCCTGAATTTCCTTCTGTCGCGACTCGCGATCGGGTGCATGCGGCGGCGCGCCCGGCTCCCCCGCCGGCGGCCGGCGCCGCATCGAGTTCTTGTGTTCGTCGAACAGCGCGTCGATCTGCCGCTTCTGATCCGGCGTCAGATCCGAAAGACTTCCAATCGCCTGTCGAAGCGCACGCGGATTTCGTGGACCGCCGTCCCGCATCGGCCGCGAAGGCGCGAGACGCTCCTTCCAAACCTCCTCAAATTTCTCCTTTTGATCCGGCCGCAGAACCTGGTTAATGCCGTCATGCAGCGCCTGTTCCGCCTGACGTGTCGCCTCGCGCGCCGGCGCCAGCTCCGCGCGCCGCCGCTCGTTCAATTCCCGGCTCAGCCTGCGAAGCTCGTCCACTCTCCCGGTGTCGCGGGCCTGGGCCGCGGCTGACATCTCTTCCCGGAGCTTCCGCCACTCCTGCATTTCTTCCGGCGTGCGGCGATGTTGCTCGCGAATTTCCCGCAGCTTCGCGTGTTGCGCTTCGATGATCGGTTTGATCTGCGCCTTCTGCGCTTCGTCGAGTTGGAGGCGCTCGGTCAGCAAGGCCAATTGCTCGTCAGGGCTTCCAAATCGCATGACGGGACGTTCCCGCGGCGCTCGCCCATAGGGTTCCGCTCGCGCGGGTCGTTGCGGATCGACCGGCGGCTTTTCCTCCGCGGGGGGTTGAGCGACGCAGACTGAAGTTACGAAGAGTAGCGCTGCGGCAACGACGACAGGGAACTTCGATGGCATGAAAAATGTCTCCTGCTTATGCATGATCGCTACTTGGCGATCTTCTGAATACGAGTGATCGCGCATGCACGGTAGCACGTCCAGACCGATTCATCCTCTTCCCGCCCATCCAGGCTTGCAAAGCTAAACGCCAACGTGCATGCGCTATTACTCGACTTTTCGTTTCAATTTAGACACAGTCCGCCTTGTTCGGTTGGCCAAGCGGCCTAGAATGAGTCTAAACCGCCGCGCCCCCGAACGACGATAAGTCCCGGAACCGCATGTACTTTGTCATCATAATGGCCTTTGCCCTCGTCCTGAGCGACAGCCTCCCGCCTCAGGCGCTCAACCTCTTCGCCGGCCGGTCGAGTTGGAGCGGCCCGGCCTATCAGGCCACGATCGCGATCGCTTTTGGCCAACTTCTCCTGATCGCGGGATATGCCTGGTGGATGCGGCGGCGGACGCTGTCTCGCATCGACGGGACGCCCGAGGGTCACGACGCGGCCGCCGACACCTACGGCCGATTTCAGCACGGGTTGTTGTTCGTGCTCTCGGCGCTTCTTGTTTTGACGCTGGTCTGCACGCCGTGGACGGCCATCGGGCGGACGATTTGGGGCCTCGGACGATTTCCGCTCATCGCCGACCTGGTCATTCTCGCGCCGCTGTTCTTGTCGCTGCTGATCGTCTGGGTGGTGAACTATGCGGTTGAGCTTCGCCTGCGGACCGAGGCGCTGGCGGCGGCCCACGTCGAGCATGGCGACCCTCCGGAAGGACCCCTGGCCGCAGTGGACGCCGCCGAGGCGTTGGCGATCGACAATGCCGCAGTCGAGGCACTCAAGGCTTCCAAGAAGCGAAGCAGCATCGAACGCCTCGGCCTGCGCGAGTATCTCATCGACAAGTTTCGCCACCAGGTGCTCATCCTGGCCGCGCCGATGTGCATCATCGTCGCCGCGAAATTCTTTCTGAACAAATATGGTCCGCAGCTTCTGCCGTTGCCGAAGGATCGGCTGATTCAGGACATCATCCTCAATGCCGGCCTGGGCGTCGTGTCGGTCATCGTGCTCGTGCTGGCGCCTTGGATGCTGCGCCACATCTGGGCCACCGAGCCGCTCCCCGCCGGCGCGCTGCGCGATCGGTTCACGGCGACCTGCGACCGCATCGGCCTGCGCTATCGCGAGATTCTCTTGTGGCACACCCACGGCGCCACGGTAAACGCGGCCGTAATGGGCTTCGTCGCGCCCTTGCGATACGTGCTCGTGTCCGACGCATTGTTGGAAACCATGGATGAAGAAGAGATCGAGGCCGTCTTCGGGCACGAGGCGGGGCATGTCCGCCACTGGCACCTGCCTTTTTTCGGGGCCTTCGCGCTTGTATCAATGTACGTGGCAGGTGGGGTGATGCACCTGCTCCTTTTCATCGATCGTCAGATGGGGGCAGGCTACTCCATCGACAATTCGCTCCTGCAAATGTCGGCGCTCGCGACGTTACTGCTGATGTGGCTGTTCGGCTTTGCCTGGCTCTCGAGGAAATTCGAGCGACAGGCCGACCTCTTCGGCGTCCGCTGCATCACCCCGGACGTGCCGGAATGCCTCGCCGCTTGCCCCGTGCATGGCACGCCGCGCAAAGCCGGGCTCTGCGTGACGGCCGCCGGCATTTTCGAGCGCACCCTCACGCGCATCGCCGAACTAAACGGCATTCCGAAGGAATCGCCAAGCTGGCGGCACGGCAGCATCGAATCACGCTGTCAGTTGATTGAGCGATTTGTGAAGGACATTGCGTCGCTCCGGCGTTTCGACCGGAAGATTCTCGCGATCAAGATGGGACTGCTTGCCGCCCTGGTCGTCGGCAGCGTCGTGGCGGTGTGGATTTACTACGAGCCGGTGAAGAACGCTCTGCGCGACAGGCCGCTCCGCGCGGTTCGTCCCGCCAGTTTGAGGGCGCAATGAAATCACGCCGAGAGATTGATCTTCGATCCTACCGAGGCGCTGTTCCCGCCCGCTGATGCCGCGGTTGAGGACGACGCCGCATAAGGTGTCGCCTGTACGGCATTCGACGTGGTGGCCGACGAGACCTGGGAGACCTGCGAGCTGTAGGACTCCGAATACGAGAACCGGCTTTGGTTCGGATCGGCCGCTGAAAGCATGAGCAGGCCGAGCAGCATCGCCGCGTCGTCTTGCTCCTTCTTCTTGTCTTTCTCCCCGAAAAGTGAGGCAATCAGCCCCAGGACGAACGACGAAAGCCGATTGTGGTCGACCTGTTCGAGCGTCATCGAATAGGAAGCCGAGCTTGCACCGACCGTCTGCTCGGTTCGATTTGCGGAGCTCGATCCGCTCGCATTCGGAACCGCACCGCCGGCAGCCGGGCGGGCGCTGCCCGATGTTGAGTTAGTCGCCGGTGTCGGTGCCGACGTGGACTGCGCGCTGGCGCTCGACGAGATGCCGGCAGTCGAACCGCCGGCGGATGCACTCGAATTGATCTGAATGTTGTTCATGAGGCGCTCCGGTTGGACGGAATTTGTACCAACCGGAACGAGGCAAGAATCGGTGCGCTGCCGGACAAACGCGGCGATCCTCCGGCAAGGCCTGATAATCGTCGAGATACGCAAGCGCCTGACGAGTACTCGGTGCCGAAGGTCAGTTTATACGGAATGTGCCGACGGCGCGCTCGCGCGGCGAGGACTCAACCTCGACGACCTCGAAAACGAAATCTTTCGCCGGCGCGGAAGGGCAACGCCCGCCAGCATCATAAGCGCGGCCGCCGAGGCTATGCCGCCGGTCGTCCCACATGGATCGCCGTCGGATTCGCCCTGTGACGGGTCCCCGTCGCCGTTTCCGTTCCCATTGGACGGGTCATCGCCAGGCAGTTCACCGACGCCATTGTTCAGGCCCTCAAGGCAATCTCGGATGTTGTCGCCGTCGGCGTCGAGAAAATCGTCCGCGTCGGGGCAGACGTCGAAGCAGTCCGGCACCGTGTCCCCATCTGCATCGGCGCCGTCATCAAATCCCTCGCACAAATCGAGGCAGTCCGGCACACCGTCTTCATCCGAATCTGCCGCGTCGTCCGCATCGTCACAAATATCGAAGCAGAAAGGCACGCCATCCCCGTCGTCGTCCGCGTCCGAAACGCCGCAGCCGCAAAACCCGGGGATGACTTTCGCCGCGTCATCGGCACAATGGTCGGAGCAGTCCGGCGTCCCATCATCATCCGCGTCGTTGTCCGACACGCCGCAGCCACAAAGGCCGGCCGCGCTCTTCGCCGCATCGTCCGCGCACTCATCTTCAATGTCGCTGACGCCGTCCCCATCCGTATCCGCGAGCGTCAAAATTAGACCCCACTCGATGAGAAAACCGGTGTCGGCCGTCGAGCTATCCGTTATCAGCAATCGCCATTGCCCCCGCGGATCGATGCCGTCGAACAGGCTCAATTGCGCCGGAAACTGCGGCCGAAAGGGTCCGTTGCACGCCTGGTTGCTTTGAAGGCACGGCCCCTGCGCGATGTCCGTGACCGTCTCGTCGTTCAGCGTGACGTTCATGTTATTGCCGTTGTTGCCATTGCCGCCGATGTCGCTGAAAAGTGAAAGGTCTTTGTTTGTTGGAAAATGCGTAAGCCGCGCCCGTAGATCGCCGCGTGACGCATGCGTGATGTTGATGTAGACATCAACATCCAAAAGCGCCCCGCTGAAATCGCCCGGAATGTCGATGAACGACGGGTCTGCCTGCCCGAAGGTTGAAT
>DATMEE010000548.1:0-4059 GCA_035557035.1 Phycisphaerae bacterium | reverse complement strand
AAAATTGTCGCGGTCACGCTCGAGATTGTCGCGGATGAATTCCAGATCGTAGCCGTCGGCGACGTAGCGAATCCCCTTGGCGAGGAAGGGCTCGCTGGTCTCGACCTTTTCAAGACCGACCGGCCCCTGCTTGCGCGCGATTTCCGCGATGCGGGCCAGTTCGTCGACCAGGTCGCGCGCCGAGAGGCTGCTCAGGGTGAAGGCGAACTTGGCGCCGAGCGGCAGACCATGAAGCATCGCCGAGAGCGGGAACCGGATCAGCGTCGCGGCGAACGAGCCGCCGAAGATGATGATAACGGCATGGATGTCGTAAAACATCCGGAAGTCGCCGCCCATCAGGACCAGTGCAGACAGTACAATCGCGCCGGCGATCAGGCCAAGCAGGGTGGCGATATCCATCATATACTCCGACGCGTACGCACTCGACCGGCCGTTCTGGGCGGCGACGCCGCCCATCCGGGGCCGCGTAACAGGCACCCTACGTCGCTGCCATTAAAGACGCGTAAAGGTTAAGCGTCCGCAAGACCGTAATAGAGAGCGCCAGCCGCCACCTGATGCGACGCCGTGTAAGGTTTTGCTAACCATAAGCGCGCGGGCTGACGCGCCGATGCTTCAAATGACGGACGACACGGCCGCCGCGCGGGACAGTCCGCTGGCCAGCCATTCACGGGGATTCTTCGGCTTGAAAGTCGCGCGAACTCATTTGCGTCGAATGGCAACGCGGCGAACGCATCGACGTCCCGCGGCTTCGCAAACTTCGTCAGCAACCCGGACTTGAGGCGCCTTGTCGGTTTTCTCCGTCCTGTCCGGGGTTGAAAACTGCCAAGCACTTCAAAGTGTTCCAGGCCGATCGGAACCGCAGGGGCGCGACAACGCTTAGGGTTTAACCCAGGGTCCGTGATGGAGGGCGTTCTTGTTTCGATCTTGCCGGAGAACTCCAACCTGCGACCAAATTCCAGCAAGCCGCCGTTTGTCAAACGTGCCAGATAACCCTGACCGTCAGTCGTTTACGCCGTCTGGCGGCCGCCTCCCGACTTGAACGACGACCGTCATGCCCGCGAAGGAACTTCAATGAGGACGCCTCACGTTGCGATCGCTTCCGTCATCGTGCTGGGCTGTGTCGCCGCCGGCTACTTCTTCCTTACCGCTAAGCCGAAGCAGGCAGCGCAAAAGGCGGCCCCTCCCCCTGCGGAAGTCGGCGTCATGAAGGTCCAGCGGGCGGACGTGCCGTTGCCCCTGACCTATGCCGGCCGCGTGGCGGGCTTTCGCAACGTCGAAATCCGCGCCCAGGTTAGTGGTATCATTCTGAAGCGCGAATTTGTGGAAGGTGCGAAGGTCAAGCAGGGCGACGTCCTGTTCCGCATCGATCCGCGCTCCTATCAGGCAGCGCTGGACCGCGCCAACGCGCAACTCTCGCAGGCCCAGGCCACATTGACCCAAAGCGAAGAAAACTACCGCCGGATCGAGGAACTCTCGCAGAAGCAGGTGGCGACCGGAAAGCAGTTCGAGGATGCACGCGCCGCCCGCGACCTGGCCCGCGCCGCCGTCCAGGGCGCGCAGGCTGAAATCCAGACGGCCAAGTTGAACATCGAGTTCACCACCGTAAAGGCACCGGTTACCGGACCGACCAGCCTGACTTCTCCGCCGGAAGGCTCTCTCGTGCAGGCCCAGCAAACTGTCCTCACCACGATCACCCAACTCGACCCCGCTTATGTGAACTTCTCGACCAGCGAATCCGAGTTCGTGGAGCTTCGCGGCATCAACCAGGCGCGTGAGAAGCCGCTGACCCCTGCCGATATTGAGGTCGCCTTGCAGTTCGGCGATCGTTCGCCGTTTCCGGTCAAGGGCAAGCTCGACGTTTCCGCTTCCACGGTCGATCCTCGAACCGGCACCCTGCAGATCCGGTCGATATTCCCGAATGCCGACGGCGCGTTGCTGCCGAACCAGTTCGTTCGCGTCCTGCTCACCGGCGTATCGCTGCAAAACGTCTTCGTCGTTCCCCAGCAGGCGGTCTCGCAAGGCCCGCAGGGTGCATTCGTCTACGTCGTCAATTCCGCGAACAATGGCGTGATGGTACGTCCGATCAAGCTCTTCCGGGAAGTCGCCGGCGGTTGGGCGGTCAAGGACGATCTGAAAGACGGCGAAACCATCGTCGTGGACGGCGTGCAGCGGGTCAGGCCGGGCGCACCGATCAAGCCGGTGCCGTTCGATCCGGCCAGCAAGAATCCGGCCAAAGCGGCAGACGCCAAATCGGGTGACGCAAGGTCCGGCGCCGCGCAAGCTGCGCCCGGCAAGCCGAGCCAGGTGAAGTAATGTTCTCCAAATTCTTCATCGATCGTCCGGTTTTCGCCGCCGTCATCTCGATTATCATTGTTCTGGCGGGCCTCATGGCTCTGCGGGCACTGCCAATTGCGCAGTATCCGGCCATCGTACCGCCGGAAGTGAGGGTCACCGCCACCTATCCGGGCGCATCGGCGCAAACCATCGCGGAGACGGTGGCGGCCCCGCTCGAGCAGCAGATCAACGGCGTGGAAAACATGCTCTACATGCGCTCGACGTCCACCGGCTCCGGAACGCTCACCATT
This sequence comes from Phycisphaerae bacterium, assembly GCA_035557035.1. GTDB lineage: Bacteria > Planctomycetota > Phycisphaerae > UBA1845 > UTPLA1 > JADJRI01. The sequence continues at coordinate 1,474 of DATMEE010000548.1, read as the reverse complement.
TCCGTGACGTTCGGCATTGGAACCGACCCCGACCAGAACACGATCAACGTGACCAATCGGGTGCAGCGCGCCACGCCGCTGCTGCCGTCCGAGGTCCAGCGTCAGGGCGTGGTCGTTCAGAAGCGCTCGACCGCCATCCTCCAGGTTCTCACAATGTCGTCGCCCAGCAATCGCTACGACACCATCTTCATCGGCAACTACGCACTGATCAATATCATCGACGAACTCAGGCGCACGCCCGGCGTCGGCGACGCCTCGCTGTTCGGTGCGTCCGATTACTCGATGCGGATATGGCTTCGTCCGGACAAACTGGCGCAGTTCAACCTTACACCCGGCGACGTCGCCGCGGCGATCCGCGAGCAGAATGCGCAATTCGCTGCGGGCCGGTTCGGCGAAGAGCCACAGAAGGATGCGACCACCTTTACCTATTCGGTTACCACCCAGGGACGCTTCGCCGACCCGCGCGAATTCGAGAATATCATTATCCGCTCCGACGCCTTTGGCGGCGCGCTCCGCGTCAAGGATATCGCGCGCGTCGAACTGGGCGCGCTCAATTACAGCTTTTCGGCGACCTTTAATGGAGCGCCGACGGTCCCGATTGGCGTCTACCTGCAGCCAGGCGCCAACGCCCTCGAAGTCGCCAAAAGCGTCAGGGCGACGATGGATCGCCTCCAGGCCCGCTTCCCGGAGGGCGTCGAATACAGGATTCCCTTCGACACGACGCGGTTCGTCGAGGTGTCGATCGAGGAAGTGATCAAGACTTTCATCGAGGCCATCATTCTGGTCGTCGCCGTCGTCTTCATCTTCCTGCAGAGCTGGCGGGCGACCCTGATCCCCGTCATCGCCATACCGGTCTCGCTGATCGGCACCTTCGGCGGAATGTACCTGCTCGGATTCTCGATCAACCTGCTGACGTTGTTCGGACTCGTGCTGGCGATCGGGATCGTCGTGGACGACGCCATCGTGGTGCTTGAAAACGTCGAGCGCATCATGCGGACCGAGAAAAAAAATCCTCGCGACGCCGCCATCAAGGCGATGGAACAGGTCAGCGGCCCGGTGGTTGCCATCGTTCTCACGCTGTGCGCGGTGTTCATTCCGGTCTCGTTTCTCGGCGGCCTTGCAGGCGAGCTGTATCGACAGTTTGCCGTGACCATTGCGGTTTCCGTCGTGATCTCCGGCATCGTGGCGCTGACGCTGACCCCGGCCCTGGCCGCGCTGCTCCTGAAGCAGCAGCATGAAGAGCCCGCAAGACCATTCAGGGTCTTCAATCGCGGCTTCGCATGGCTCACGGACCGCTACGGGTCCGTCGTGACCTTCTTCCTGAAGCGCACATTCGTGTCGCTGGCGGTCGTCGTCGCGATGCTCGCCGCGACGGGCTTGCTGTTTTCCAAGGTGCCGGGCAGTCTCGTGCCGCAGGAAGACCAGGGCTATGTGCTGATGGTGACGTCGTTGCCGCCGGCCGCCGCGCTCGGCC
>DATMEE010000547.1:0-8494 GCA_035557035.1 Phycisphaerae bacterium | reverse complement strand
AGACTGCACTGCTGCGCTCGCCGGCGCAGAGGTCGCTTGCAACGAGGACGACAACTTCCTTGACAACGGCGATCCTGATCCCGACGTGCTCTGCGATCCCGTCACGCTCTCGCGCGTGTGCTTCCCGACGACGGACGGCGGGATCTACTGGATCGTGACGACTTCATTCGACGAAGCCAGCGTCGGCCAAATCACTGTGAACGTGGTCTCGCCGTGCATCGTCCCGGACATCTGCGCTTGCCCGGCCGATGTGGACGATAACCAAATCCGGGACGGCCGTGACATTCAAGCCTTCGTCGATTGTGCCATCGCGGCGTCGCCGACCGGCAATTGCACCTGTGGCGACACCAACGATGACGACGAGGTTGACGATCTTGACATTGCGGACTTCGTGGACTTCCTGCTCGATAACACCGGCGATTGCCCGTAACCAACGCGCGGCTCCCGCCATCCGGCGGCCTGATCCACCGACGCGGTGAATCACGGCCGGATGGGAATGCATAGTGAATCACGACCGCGCTGCAGGGTGAAATGCCCTGTGGCGCGGTTTTTTTGTTCGAGTCCGTCTATGCCTGGGCCGTAGCGCGCGGGACAACCACCCGCTTGCCGGGCTCAAACAAATGGTTGACTGGATTAGTTGGGCGGGACCGACCTACCGCTTACAATGTCGTAAACAGTATAATCCTCATACAGGAATCGATTTCACATGCCGGCTCAGCCCGCCAATTCACCAGCCGCGTCGCCGAAACGGAAGAAGTACGTCCCGGCCGTGGGGCCGCGCCTGAAGGTGCTTCTCACCCTGATCTTCGGAATGACGGCGCTGATCGGCGTGAACTCAGTTTATCTCGGCAGCGTGACGCTGGTCGAATGGCTGACAGGTCACACGTATCAGGACTACTTCTACCAGTACATGTTTCTCGGGCACCTGGTGCTCGGGCTGATCATGATCGTCCCCGTGCTGGTTTTCGGCATCGCGCACATCTACAACGCAAACAACCGGCCGAACCGGCGGGCGGTGCGGGCGGGGTACGCCCTGTTCGCGGTGATCATCGTGCTGTTCGCGTCGGGAATTGTGCTGACGCGGGTGGAGAACGTGCTCGACGTGCGGCAGCCCGTGGTGCGGTCAACCGCGTATTGGGCGCACGTCATCAGCCCACTCGTCGTCGTCTGGCTTTTCATTCTTCACCGGCTGGCCGGACGGAAGATGAAGTGGAAGGTCGGCCTGGGCTGGGCGGGCGTTTCGGGGGCGTTCGTGGCGGTCATGATTCTATTCCACGCCCAGGATCCGCGGCGGTGGAATGAGGTCGGGCCGGTTTCCGGCGAGCAGTATTTTTTCCCGGCGCTGTCCCGCACGGCCACCGGGAATTTCATACCGAAGGAGACGCTGACCAACGATCAGTACTGCCTGCAATGCCACGCCGACATTCACAAGGACTGGTCGGCCAGCGTGCATCGGTTCAGTTCGTTCAACAATCCAGCTTACGTATTTTCAGTGCTGAACACGCGCAAGGCGATGTTCGCGCGGGATGAAAACGTAAAAGGCTCGCGCTTTTGCGCCGGGTGCCATGACCCTGTCCCGTTTTTCAGCGGCGAGTTCGACAAGCCGCACTTCGACGACCCGAACTACGACCTGGCGAGCGATCCCTCGGCCCAGGCCGGCATCACCTGCACGGTCTGCCATGCGGTGACGCACGTCAACAACGTGAAGGGCAACGGGGCCTACACCATTGAGGAGCCGCTGCACTATCCCTTCGCGTTCAGCGACAGCAAGGCGCTGCAGTGGGTGAATCGCCAACTCGTGCGGGCCAAGCCCGAGTTTCACAAGAAGACGTTCCTCAAGCCGCTGCACAAAACCGCAGAGTTCTGCAGTACCTGCCACAAGGTTCACCTGCCTGAGGAGTTGAACGCCTACAAGTGGCTGCGCGGGCAGAACCACTACGACGCGTATCACCTCAGCGGGGTTTCCGGCCACGGAATCGTCAGCTTCTATTACCCGCCCAAAGCCACCGACAACTGCTCGCAGTGTCACATGCCCACGATGGCGTCGGGCGACTTTGGTGCCAAGGATTTCGACGGCGACGGAGTGCTGAAAGTCCACGATCACATGTTCCCATCCGCCAACACCGCGATCCCGCACCTGAAGAGCATGGAGCCGTGGGTCAACGAGAAACACAAGAAGTTTCTCGACGGCGTGATGCGCGTAGACATTTTCGGCATCAAGGAAGGCGGCACGATCGACGGCGAACTGATGGCGCCGCTGCGGCCGGAACTGCCGACGCTGAAACGGGGGGCGCCGTACCTGTTGGAGACGGTGATCCGCACGATGAAGATGGGCCACGTGTTCACGCAGGGCACCTCAGACTCGAACGAAGTGTGGATGGACGTGACACTGAAGGCAGGCGACCGGGTGATCGGGCGCAGCGGAGGCATGAAGCCCGACGGCGAAGTCGATCCCTGGTCGCATTTTATCAACGTCTTCATGCTCGATCGCCACGGCAAGAGGATTGACCGCCGCAACGCAGAGGACATCTTCACGCCGTTGTACAACCACCAGATTCCGCCGGGGGCAGCCGACGTGGTGCATTACGGATTCACCGTGCCAACAGGCCTCGACGAGCCGCTGACGGTTGAGGTGAAGCTGCAATACCGCAAGTTCGACACAACCTATGTGAAACTGTTCCAAGCCGAGAAATTCGTTCGCAACGACCTGCCGATTATCACGCTGGCGACCGACTCGGTCACGTTCCCGATTGAGGGGGTCGAAGCCCAGGTCGCAAACGTGGAGTCGCCCATCAAGGACACCTGGCAGCGCTGGAACGACTACGGCATCGGCCTCTTCCGCAAGGGCGACAAGGGATCGAATAAGGGCGAGTTGCGCCAGGCCGAGGCTGCCTTCGCCGAAGTCGGGAAGCTTGGCCGGCCGGATGGCGCTCTGAACCGCGCCCGCGTTTACATCAAGGAAGGGCGGCTGGATGACGCGGTGACGGCGCTGCGCGAGGCCGCGGCGCACAAGCCGCCCGCGCCTCCCTGGTCGGTGGAGTGGTTCACCGGGCTGGTGAACAAGCAGAATGGTCACCTGGACGAAGCCATCGAGAACTTCCGCAACGTGCTGAACATGAAGGACACGGCGGAGTGCAAGGCCCGCGGCTTCGACTTCTCCCAGGACTACACCGTGCTGAACGAATACGGGCAGACGCTGTTCGAGCGCGGCCTCCAGGAGCGCGGCGCAGCGCGAGCGGAAGCGAGAAAAGTCTATCTCGTGGAAGCAAACGCCCTTTTCGACAAAGCGCTATCCTACGATCCGGAGAATATGACCGCCCATTACAATCTCGCGCTCATTCACGCGGAACTGGGCGACGAGGAAAAAGCAAAACACCATCGCGGCCAGCATGCGAAGTACAAGCCCGACGACAACGCCACCGACCGCGCCATCGCCATTGCGAGAATGGCATACCCTGCTGCGAATCAGGCCGCGGAGGCCGTGGTGATCTACGATTTGCAGCGCGATGGCGCCTTTGAACTGCCTCCGATGGAATCCACTGTGGAACTAAGCAGCGGCGGCAGTCCGTTTAGTCGCGGCCCGGCAGGGCCCCGCTGAGCGCGCCGAGGACGTTGATTCTGAACTCGCCGTTCGTTCGCCCTGACATGCCCCCCAAGCCCCTTGGGCAGGGCTAAACAGGCGTAGGATCGCTTGTTGCCACACAAACGAGTCTCCAGGAAATATGAGCACCGATTCAAAATCCACTCCTGTTGTCGAGCTTGATGAAGAGCTGGTTCCCGTCGATGACGCCATTATCGGCAAGGCTTTCCGCTGGTCGATCGTCGCGTTTCTGATCATCGGCGCCGCCATCGGCGCGACCGTCTGGTCCCTGAAAAAGACGCCGCCCTCTGTGCCGCCGAAGGAAACGAAATTCGTGGCGCCCGAGCGGATCGTTCGCTCGACCGCCGCCCCCGACGTCAAATTCACCGACATCACTGCAGCCGCGGGGATCGACTTCATCCGCGAGAACGGAGCCGCTGGCGACAAGCTGTTGCCCGAGACAATGGGCGGCGGCTGCGCCTTTTTTGACTACGACAACGACGGCGATCAGGACATTTTTCTGGTCAACGGAACGCACTGGCCGGACAAAATGCCAAAAGGCGACGGACCGCTGCCTACCAGCGCGCTCTACCGCAATGATAGCAAGGGGAATTTCGAGAATGTCACAAAGGGATCGGGGTTGGACCTCTCGCTGATGGGCATGGGCACGGCCGTCGCCGACTACGACAACGACGGCGACAGCGACGTGTTCATCACCTGCGTCGGCAGCAACCGGCTTTTTCGCAACGAGGGCGGCCGCTTTACTGACGTGACGGAGACAGCCGGCGTCGGGGGCGATCCGAAGGGATGGAGTGTCGCCGCCGGCTTCTTCGACTCCGACAACGATGGCGATCTCGACCTGTTCGTCAGCCACTACATCCAGTGGTCGAAGGAAATCGACTTCGCGGTGGACTACCGCCTCACTGGCATCGGGCGGGCTTACGGCGTGCCCATGAACTTCGAGGGGGCGCACTCTTACCTTTACGTCAATCGCGGCGACGGTACCTTCGAGGATGCCTCCGAATCGGCTGGCATTCAGATCAAGAACTCGGCGACGGACGTCCCGGCGGGCAAGGCCCTGGGGCTGTGCTTCGTCGATCTGGACACCGACGGCCGGCTCGATGTCGTGGTCGCCAACGACACGGTTCAGAATTTCGTATTTCACAACCTGGGCGGCAACAAGTTCGACGAGATCGGCGCCGAAACGGGCATCGCCTTCGACTCGATGGGCAACTCAACCGGCGCGATGGGAATCGACTCGTGCGACGTGCGAAACGACGGCTCGTGCGCGATTGGCATCGGGAACTTCGCGAATGAGATGACGTCGTTCTACGTCGCCGGCAAGGACCCGATGGCGTTCACCGACATGGCGCTGGCTGAGGGCGTCGGCGGTCCGTCGCGGATGTTTCTGAAATTCGGACTGTTCTTCTTTGATTACGACCTCGATGGTCGCATGGACCTTTTCGAGTGCAACGGCCACATTGAGGAGGAGATCAACAAGGTCCAGCCAAGCCAGCACTACGAGCAGCCGGCCCAGCTTTTCTGGAACGCCGGACCGGACGCAAAGTCGTGTTATGCCGAAATTCCTCGAGAAAAACTGGCTGATCTCGCCAAACCCCTGGTCGGTCGTGGCGCCGCTTATGCCGATATTGACGGCGATGGCGATCTCGATGTGCTTCTGACCCAGGCCCGCGGCCGGCCGATGCTGGTTCGCAACGATCAACAGCTGGGGCATCACTGGCTGCGGTTGAAGCTCGTCGGCGCCAAGCTGAATCGCGACGCGATCGGCGCCTTGGTCGAGATCGAGAGCGGCGGGGTCACGCAGCGCCGGTGCGTGAACCCGACGCGCAGCTATGCCTCGCAGGTCGAGCTGCCTGTGACTTTTGGCTTGGGCAAAAATGAGCGCGCCGATCGAATTGAAATCGTCTGGCCCGACGGAACGAAGCAGCCCGTGGCGCCCTCGGGCGTCGACCGACTGATGCTCATTCATCAGGGCGAGGATTCGGCGGAGGCCGGTCGGTCGGTGGCGTCCGGGTTCTGATTTACAAATCATTCTTCCAATTCTTCTTGACTTTCCCCAATCGTGATATACTTTTCTTTTCAAGAGGATTCAGGCGGCGCGGTCGCGGCGACTATTGTTGCTGCTCCGAGCGTATGCGGATAAGGCGCGACGCGCGTCCCTGTGGAACAGATGGACCGATGACCGATCAACTCGCCGGCTCCGATACGGAGCCTCCCAGTTCGTCCGGACGAACACTTTCACTCCAGGTACTCGACCCGGCTGACAACACGCTGACCCCCACGCTCGATCCGCCGCTATCGCGTAGACGCCGCGAAAAGGACGATCTGTTGCGCCCTCGGCCCGTGCCGAAGCGCCCACGCCGGTCGGACTTCGTCATCAGCGAGCGGAGCGCCGCCTTTCGCGCCGAGTTTTTCCCGGACGCCACCGAGGCCGACTGGAACGACTGGCGCTGGCAATTGCGCATGCGCGTGCGTGACTTGAAGACGCTCTCGCGCATGATCCGCCCGACGCTGGACGAGACCGAGGCGCTCAAGCGGCTGGGTGGGCACCTGCCCGTGGGCATCACGCCGTATTACACGGCGCTGATCGACCGCTCGGACGAGAACGACCCCACGCGCAAGCAGATGATCCCGGTGACGGCCGAGTTCGTGACCTCGCCCGGCGAGGCGGACGACCCACTCTCAGAGGACGGGCACATGGCGGTGCCGGGACTGGTTCACCGCTATCCGGACCGCGTGCTGTTCCTCGTCACGAACTTCTGCGCGACCTATTGCCGCTATTGCACGCGGGCCCGGATGGTCGGGCAGACCGGCGAATATCACTTCAACGCGTCGCAGCACCAGACCGCGATTGATTACATCGCGGCCAACCCGCGGATCCGCGACGTGCTTCTCTCCGGCGGCGACCCGCTGAGCATGAACGACGATCGGCTGGAGTGGCTGCTGTCGCGATTGCGGGCGATCCCGCACCTGGAGTTCGTGCGCATCGGTACCAAGATTCCCGCGGTGCTGCCGCAGCGGATCACGCCGGCCCTGGTCCGCATGTTGCGGAAGTTTCATCCGCTGTGGATGAGCGTCCACTTCATGCACCCGGTCGAGGTGACGCCGGAAGTGGCCCAGGCCTGTGGGCGGCTGGCCGACGCGGGCATTCCGCTGGGGAGCCAGACCGTGCTCTCGCGCGGCGTGAACGACAGCGTCGAAACGATGAAGGAGTTGATGCACGGCCTGCTCAAGATGCGCGTGCGGCCGTACTACATGTACCAGTGCGACCCGATCACCGGCAGCAAGCACTTCCGCACGCCCGTGGAAAAGGGACTGGAAATCATCGAGGGCCTGCGCGGCCACACCACGGGGTACGCCGTGCCGACGTTCGTCATCGACGCCCCCGGCGGCGGCGGCAAGATTCCGCTGGTTCCCGATTACTTTGTTGGCCGCGACGGCCACGATGTCGTGCTTCGCAATTACGAGGGGAAGCAGTATCGCTATCGTGACCCTGTTCACTGAAACATAAGTGCTGCGGGTGTGGCACAGGCTAATAGCCTGTGCCACACCCGCAAGCCTTCTTGAATCAAAAATGCCTGAAAACTTGAAAATCGGACTCACCTATGACCTCCGCGCCGACTATCTCGCGGAAGGCTACGGCGAACTGGAAACCGCGGAGTTTGACCGCCCCGACACGATCGAAGCCATCGAGAACGCGCTACGGCAGCTCGGCCACCAGACCGACCGCATCGGCCATTTCAAGAATCTGGTGAAGCGCGTGGCCAATGGCGACCGCTGGGACATGGTCTTCAACATCGCCGAAGGCATGCACGGCATCGGCCGCGAAGCCCAGGTGCCCGCGCTGCTCGACGCCTATGAAATTCCCTACACCTTCTCCGATCCGCTGGTGAGCGCGCTGACCCTGCACAAGGCTCTGGCAAAACGAGCGGTGCGCGACGCCGGCATTCCCACCGCTGAATTCTTCGTGGTCGAGTGCGAGGCCGACATCGAACGCGTGAATCTGCCCTATCCGGTCTTCGCCAAGCCCAACAACGAGGGCACCGCCAAGGGCATCGACGCAACCTCCAAGATCAATTCGCCCGACGAACTCGCGCAAGTCTGCCGCCGGCTGCTCGCGGAATATCAGCAGCCGGTGCTCGTCGAAACGTTTCTGCCAGGCCGTGAATTCACCGTCGGCATCGTCGGCACCGGCCCCGCTGCCCGGATCGTTGGCACGACCGAGATCATTCTGATGGATCGCGCCGACCCGGAGGTCTATTCATACAAGAACAAGGAATATTGCGAGGAGCTGGTGAAGTACGCCCGCCCCGAAGGCACCATCGTCCGGCGGGCCGAGGAGATTTCGCTCGCGGCCTGGCGCGTGCTGGGCTGCCGCGACGGCGGCCGGGTCGACGTGCGGGCCGATGCGAAGGGCGACGTGAAATTCCTCGAGGTCAATCCGCTCGCGGGCCTGCACCCGGAGCATTCCGACCTGCCGATCATCTGCACGCTTCACGGCATTTCCTATCAGGAACTGATCCGGATGATCGTGGATTCCGCGCTGGAGCGAATGCCTGCTAGGACCCTGCGTGCGCCGACCGTGAAGAGCGCTGCGACCCTCGACCGAGCCGCGACGACGAACAGAGCCGCGACCGTAAGGGAGCGGTGACCGCTCCGGACGCATGAATCCCCAGCCTAAGCAAATTATCCTGGTAGCTCTCTTGGAAGAACGGGCCGACGACTGGGATATTTCCGCGAACGTTAGTCCCTCTTCGCCCCAACAGGGCGACGGACGGTAGCCACGGGTGGAGCGAAGCGCAACCCTTGGATTTGTTGCAGCGAATTTCAGTCCGCTCCGAAGGAGCGGCGGAAACGCCGAATCGCCCGACACCTCAAAGACTATCGCGTCGA
>DATMEE010000546.1:0-8069 GCA_035557035.1 Phycisphaerae bacterium | reverse complement strand
TCGGCGAGCACGTTTCGGGCAGTGTCGTCGGCACCAACGCCTTTTGGTGCGCCGGGGTAAGGTTGCAAGGATCGTTCATGATCGGCCGGCCCGATCGACCGTACCCGGTCATGTCCATCGCAAAGACGTCAAACCCGTCTTTGGCAAGCTGTTCCATCCACGAATAGTCGCGATACGGCACGTCGAAGGCGAGCGTTGCGGGCGAGAAGCCGCCGTGGACCATTAGGACCACCTTCCGCTCGAAAGTTTTGCCTGAGCCCTTCTCAACAAGGTCCGCCGCGACCTTCTCGCGCAGAAATAGATCAATCTTCTGCCCGGCGATTGCCGGCACCGTCGAGGTGTGATCGATCAGCCGATCGATGGTGATGATCGAGGACGTTTGCGCAACGGCGGCGCCGGCAACAAAGCAAACGACCGCGGCAAGCGCCGCGCCAGTGAGCAATCTCGTCATCGTTCCCTCCCGTATCCGCTACGACGATAGAGCCGTATCTCGCGGGTGTGAAGGGCTTCGTTTCGCTTGGCTGGTGATGAAGGCCGATTGCAGGCTTACGGAGTTCTCGTCACCCGCGGCGCTTCCGGTTCGTTCGGTTGCCGCTCTGACTGTTCGCCCATCACGTTCACCAGACGGCCAATATTCTCGACCCAGCAATCGACCGTCTGGCCGACACGAAGTCCTTTGGTCGCTCCGGGAGGATGCGGCAGCTCTTCCGGCGCTCCGGTCATGATCAGGTCGCCCGGGCGCAGAGGCATCACGTGCGACAGATATTCGACCAGCTCCTGGACAGTCCAGAGTATCTTGTTGGTGCGCGCATCCTGCCGCAGCTCTCCGTCGATCCAGGCCATGACCCTGAGATCATGGGGATTTCCCACAAGGTCTCTCGGCACGATCGTCCGGCTCAGCGGCGTATAGCCGGGGAAGTTCTTCATTCGGATGCTGTCGTTGGTGCGCCGACCTTCCCGCAGCTTACTCCACCATGAGAAGTGCATAGTGTAGTCGTTGGCGATCGTGTAGCCAGCTATGTAGTCGTCGGCCTTCTCCGCCTTCACCCGATAGGCGGGACGGCCGATCACGATCGTGGGCTCGACCTCGAAGTCAAACTGCCAAGCCCCATGCTCCCGCAACACCGGACTGCCATAGGCGCCTAGCGCCGAGCGCGAGCCCATAAAAATATCCGGAAGCAGGCGCTCGTGTTTGGGCGGATCGATTTTGCCTGAAATTCTACTCGGCCGATCGTAGTTGTGATAGGTCTGGAAGATATTCCACGGCTCCGTGACGCACGGGCGAAATTGCTGCTCGTCAATTGGTGTCCAGCCGTCCGTAGGATCCGCCTTCAGATCGAGGCCGCGCAACCAATCGTTCCAGCGCTCCCAGTCCGTCAAGAAATTCATGATATCGGGCGCCGCTGCGCCAGGAGTACTGTGCCGCTGAACAATCTGAGACAGAGGACATACATAACCGGACACAACGACCGCGGTTTCGTTGCGCTCGCCGCGCGTGATTGCGCCGATTCCGAAGACATTTTCCGACTTAGGTTGGTTCATAGAGTCCCCGGAGCTTATGACTCGTTGTTGCGACGTGTTCGGTATCAGTCCTTGGCGCCGGCATAGAGCTTCCGCAGATACTCCAGGTGTTTCGGGTCGGCCTTTTCGATGCTCTTGAGAGCGGTAAGGACTTCATCCGGTCCGACGGGGCTGATGTCGAGATCGAGGTTCTTGGCCTCAGCCAAAAACTGTGGATCGCGGTGGGTCTCACGGAAAGCAGCTTGGAGGATCTTGGCTCGATCCGCGGGAATATTGGGTGGCGCCGCGAACGGCCGGGACAACTCAAAAGGTATCTCGACAAGATTGATTAGATCGCGGGCAGAGGCGTTGAGGGCCAGTTCTCGCGCCGTTGGAACGTCCGGCAAGTCTTCGACCCGCGTCTTTCGTCCGAACTGGACTAGGACTCTGTAGGGACTGCCGGGCTTGAGCCAATCCGCCTTTACTGCCTTCAACCCTGTCAGATTGACCATGCGGGCTTGAGTTTCGTTGCGTTCCATAGCCAGGAACAGATCGGCGCTTCCAGGATATCCGGACACCATCTTGTAGCGGAGCCCGATGGTGTCGCGCAGAACCGCAGGAATGTCGTAGCTGCTGGAACCTGGTCCGGATGATCCGATTACGAGCAACTGACCGTCCGTCCGGCGCACCTGCTCGATCGTACTGCTGGGGGCGTCGGTTCGGACAACCAGCAGATAGGCATCGCCGGCAAAACTCGATGACGATCCGAGCCACGTCATCTTGAGCGAGTCGAATTGCACGCTCTTATTGCCGCCTAAGATCGAGCGCACCGGCATGCTTGATGAAAACATCGCGAACGCAGTGCCATCCTTCGGCGCCACGTTGTAGATGTGGTTTACGGCGCGCAGGCTGCCGGCGCCTGGCATGTTTTGAACGACGACGTTCGGGTTGCCGGGGATGAAGCGCGAGATGTGCTTGCCAACAAGGCGAGCGTAGACATCGTATCCGCCGCCGGTGCCGTATCCGACAACGAGATTGATCTGTTTGCCTTTGTAGAAGTTCTCCTGGGCCCCTGCAGGAGTCACAAGCAAAGCCGAGGCTAAGAAAAATACCAGACCTGCGCCTGTGTGGGTTCGTTGGATGCGGGTCGCCATACCAGACCTCCCTCGGTATTCATTAAGGCCATTCCCAAACGGATAATCAGTTGCGCGTTGCGCCTCTCTACACCCGCACGGCTGTTGCCTCGCCGAAACGGCCAGCGATCAGGTAGCGGATGTGTGATCGGGCGATACCAGTTGGCAAAGGCATCTTAATTTTCATTGTAGTCGCAACCGCGCCTCTGGCTCACCATAGCAGTTGCTACGCTCGAACTGGGAGTTTGAAGCGATTGGTGAACGGCGATTTATCGTGAGTATTTGTCGCACACACTATCGAGCGAACGGGTATCAAATCGAAGAGGTCTATTATAAAATTCTACTAAGTCAGGGTTTGAACAGTGGTGCGATTTGTCGCTTCAAAAACGTCGCCGGGATATAGAGCGGCGTCGAGTCCTCCCAGCGACTGTCGGTGAGTATGCGTTTGCCGCTGCCGTCGGCATTCATGATGAAGATCTGGCCGTACTGCTGGAAGGTGTTGTCGTAGAGCGCCGCCTCGTCGCGGAAGCCGTAGATGCCACTGTTCCACATGATGCTGCCGTCGGCAGTCCAGACTGCGTGACCGTCGGTCGAACGGTTAGTGGTGAGCCGCAGCAGGTCCGAGCCGTCGGTGCAGATCGTGAAGATGTCGAAATTGACCGTATCCACGCGACGCGTGAACAGGATGTGGCTGCCGTCGGGCGACCAGCCCGGTAGGTTGTCGTAGCCGGTGGTCAGCACCCGCGTCGTGCGGTCCTCAAGGTTGAGAATGCGCAGCCCGTATTGCCCGAGCCCATATTCGCTTACTCGATGAGATCGTGGACGGTGTGAAGGCATTTCAGCGGGGTGCGCGCGCCACGTAATCTGCGAACATTTTGGCAGTTCGATATTCGCGATCGCGGAGTATTAGCAAGAACTCAGTGTCGTCCTCAGCGTCGGCGTCGCCCTGTTTGCCGCACCTTCCTTGGCTTTGTCTCGAGGGCTCCCGATCGATCTTGTGAACCGGGTCATCGACGCGGTCGGCAGAAGCGGGCTCGACAGCTAAAAACGATCGCGATCAAAAAGGCGAGGCCAATACCGGGAACCCGACGAATCGCTTCTTCCTCGCGCTGTAATAGCTCGATCGCCGGCCGCGCTGCCCGGCTATCCTGTACCTGCCCAAATCTTGCGACATACCTGTATCCAGCGGGACATGGGTTCGACGGAGTAGGGAAAGGACATCATGCCGCATCGGGTGCTCTCGCCCGAAGTCGGACGCTTGAGTTATTCCGGACGCACATCGGATAGTCCCGAGAGCAAGTCTCAACGCCAAGGGGTGAATGAACCTCTTCAAAAGAATGGCGCCGCATGATCGAATCCCGGCGGCGTGGGCACAAAAGAAGAAGGGGAGGAATACGATGCTCGCTTTGCGCTTACTCGTATTGTGCGGTCTCTTTGCGATTATTTCTTGGACGGCATCCGCTCAAGCGAACGAAGAATTCTACCGGGGCAGGACCGTCGCTATCGCGGTGCCGTCGGGTGCAAGTGGCGGATACGATAGTTATGCGCGGTTGCTTGCGCGCCACATGGGCAGGCACCTCCCGGGCAAGCCGAACTTGGTCGTTCAGAACATGCCGGGCGGTGCCGGTGTTCGTGCCGCGGACTATCTCTTCAACGTCGCACTCCAGGATGGGACTGCGATCGGAATGCTCGAGCAGGCGTTGTATCTGCGACAAGTGCTGGAAATACCCGGACTGCGCGGCGACGTGAGAAAATTCAATTGGATCGGCCGGCTGGTGAGCAATAGTGCGGTGCTCTACGCGTGGCACACGGCGAAGGTCAAAAAAATCGAGGACGCCTTCAGCAACGAGCTGATCGTTGCAGCATCTGGTACGGCGCCGCGTTTGAACTGGACGGCGCTCAACCTGCTCGCAGGCACGAAGCTGCGGATGATCACCGGCTACGAGGGCCCTGCCGCCGCCAAGATTGCAATGGAGCGCGGGGAAGTGGAGGCGGTAGCTCAGCCCTGGCCGGTCATTCGTCGTGAGAATGCCGAGTGGCTACGAGACAAGAAGATCAATTTGCTGGTCCAGACGGGTGACCACAATCCGGGGCTCGAGCATCTGTCTCGGATGACCGATCTGGCCGAGACGGAAGACAACCGCAAGGTATTAGAGATATTTGCGGCGCCGGCCTTTATTGGGCGGTCATTCATGACATCGCCCAATGTGCCGGCTGATCGTGTCACGTTGCTGCGTAAGGCATTCGATTCAATGCTCACGGACGAGGATTTCATCGCGGACGCAGCCAAACTCAATCTCGATATTGAGTCTCTGCCTGGTGGCGAACTGCAGGCCTATTTTGCGAATGTATCGTTCGCAGCTTCACCGGTAGCGCGGGCGAAAGAAGTCGCCGACAAAGCGGGTCTAAAGTGACGGTGCTCGTCACTCCACCGCACCGCGCTCGCGCAGTCCTTTAATCTCCGACGGGTTGAAGCCGAACTCGACCAGCACCTCTTCGGTGTGCTCGGCGAACTCGGGCGTTCGAACCGTCAGCGTGCTCGGCGTGCGGCTCAAGCGGAACGGCTGGCGCGGCAGCGAAAGGTCCTTGCCATTGCTGCCGGCGACTTTCTGCACGAGCCCGAGGTGTTGCACCTGCGGATCGTTGAAGGCTTGGTCGATTGAGTTGATCGGTCCGCATGGCACTTCGGCATCAAGCAGCTTCTTAGTCACTGTAGCTGTGTCTATCTCGCCGACGATGCCTTGAATGAGACTGTTGACCTCCTTCCTTCGGCTCCGCCTGGCCTCGCGAGTCGCGTAGTCCGGATGGTCAATCAGGTCGTCGCGACCGAGCGCCTTGCACAGCCGAGGCCACATGTAGGGGATTGGCGCTATGTTCACATAGCCGTCCTTGGTCCGGTAGGTATTGGTGGGCACGCCTGAGGGATGCTCGTTGCCAACTTGCTTCGGCACGACTCCATCAACCAGGTAGCGCGCCGCCTGCAGGTCGAGCATGAACATCTGCGATTCAATCAGCGACGCCTGCACCCATTGTCCTTGGTTCGACTTTTGCCGCTCTATCAGTGCGGTGAGAATGCCGAGTGCGGTATAGAGGCCTGTCACGATGTCGGAGATCGGGATGCCGACTCGCATCGGTCCGCGCCCGGGCTCGCCGGTGACGGACATCAGGCCGCTCATGCCTTGGACGATCTGGTCGACGCCCGGAATATCCTTGTAGGGCCCGTCCTGCCCGAAGGCGGAGATGCTGGCCATGATGATGCGAGGATTCTTCAACTTGAGTGTTTCGTAGTCGAAGCCAAGGCGCTGCTTTACGTCGGGGCGAAAGTTTTCCACCAGGACATCGGCCGCTTCTACGAGCCGATAGAGCACCGCGCGGCCCTCGTCGCTCTTCAGATTGAGCGCAATTCCGCGCTTGTTGCGATGCTTGTTCTGGAAATCCGCCTCGTGACGTCCGGAGAAGTCCTCCGGGTTGCCCGTGCGGTCGACGCGAATGACATTGGCGCCCCAGTCGGCCAGTTGGCGCACGCAGACCGGCCCGGCCCGGGCGTGCGTCAGATCAAGGACGATCAAGTCCTGCAGGGCTGTTGATGCTGGCTTGTATGGCATGGCTATTTTTCGACGTTACTCGGCGATGATCTTGCGGGCGCGGACCTTGAGGTCGTCGGGCGTTGATAGCACACGCGCCACGATTTCCTGTAGTTGCCCACCCGAGACAGCCTTGATCTCAGTTCTCGCGGCGATCGCAGCCTTGATGAAATCTCTATCACGTAAGGTTGCCTCGTAGGCGGCCCGCAGTGCACGCACCCGCTCGGGCGGTGCGTTGGGCGCAATCGCCATTGGCTTGCCCATGGCATCTCCGGCGATTACGAGGTCGATGACCCGGCGGTCGCTTGGGTTCTGTGCAAGCTCTTGGATCGAAGGGACGCCGGACAGTTCGGCATCGTCAGACTTCGGTTCGCTCTGAACCAAGAGATTGACCTTCTTTTCGCGGATCCAATGCATATGCGTTGCGCGCCAGCTGTCCCACGAGTTCGTGACAGCCTGCGCTTCACCGCGCTCCATCGCCAGCGTCATGGTGGAATTACCTTGGTATCCGGAGACAATCCGGATTTTCGTTCCCAGCATCTCATTGAGCAAACGCGGGAACGTGTAGGTGATGGCGCCGGGATTGGAAGCGGCGGCGATCACTTCTTTGGTTCGGGCGTCCGTCAAGCTACGCACACCCGCTGTGTGCCAGACGCCGAACGTGAGAGGACTAGTGCTCATTGAGCCCAACCAAGCGAAACGGTTGGCGTCATACTGAACGCCGCCGATACCGACGGCCTGCGCGGCGATGAGCGTGTTGGGGAACATACCGATGGCGGTGCCATCCTGCGGCGCGACGGCATAAAGGTAGTTCGCCATCTTGATTCCGCCCGCACCGATCATGTTCTGAGGGACCACCGTTGGATTGCCTGGAATGTGCTTACCAAGGAAGCGGGCGATCAGCCGGGCCTCCATGTCGTAACCGCCGCCGACGTTGACACCGATCAGTATCTGGACGGTCTTGCCGCGGTAGAAGTCGGCCACGGAATCGGCGAGGGCGACGGAGGCGTTAGCCAGAAAGAACACGATTGTGCAATAAAATCTAATTTGCCTGGTTGAATTGAGAATCAACGTTCCATCTCCCTTCAGCCGGTTCTCGCGGTTCAGTCCGCTATGCCCGCGCTAATGTTCTTGCACCTACCATCGCATGGTCGCACGCCACTTTGGCTCGTTCAATATGCATGGACATACGCGGATGTGAGTTTGTAGATTGCCTGAGGTACATTTTTTGCTGGGGATGGGACGTGCATGGATTTCGAACTGCCTGAAGACATCCGGCTGTTGCGGGAGACGGTTCGCAAGTTTGTGGACCGCGAGCTCATCCCAGTCGAGATGCACAGCATGGATGGGCCGGAGCTCAAGCCCGAATACAAGAAGTCGCTGGAGGCCAAAGCCAGGGAGCTTGGTCTGTGGCAACTCGACACACCCGCTGAATTCGGCGGCCAGGGTCTCTCGCTGCTCGCGCTCGCCGTGGTCTGGGAGGAGGTCAGCCGTTCCATCGCGCTGCCCAATCGCGGCGACGGTGTGTTTGGGCCGTCGCCGCGTCCGATCTTGCTTCGACTGCCGGAGAAGATGAAGGAGAAGTACCTCTATCCGATAATCCGCGGCGAGAAGTCCGCGGCCTTCGCGCAGACCGAGCCGGAGGCCGGCAGCGATCCCGGCCGCATCAAGACGCGGGCCGTCCGCAACGGCGACCACTACGTCATCAACGGCTACAAACGCTTCATCTCGCATGTGAAGGGCGCAGACTTCCTCCAGCTCGTAGCGGCGACCGATCCCGAGAAGGGGTCGCGTGGCGGGCTGTCGGTCTTCATCGTCGACCTCGATACGCCCGGGCTGTCCATTGTCAGGG
>DATMEE010000545.1:0-3332 GCA_035557035.1 Phycisphaerae bacterium | reverse complement strand
GAGGCGGTTGGGGCACGACCGCCTTCGCTTTCGGCTGGTTCGGGGAGAAGCCGGGGAATGAATAAGAGCGATCATCGCATTTTGACGACTCACGTGGGCAGCCTGGTCCGTCCGCCCGATTTGCTGCAGGCAGCAGCGGTTCTGAGAGACAAGCCGCAGGAGGAGAAGAAGTACCTGGATCTTCTCCACGCGAAGACCGTCGAGGTCGTCAAGCGTCAGGCCGAAGCCGGCATCGATGTCGTCAATGATGGCGAGTGGGGAAAGTCCAGCTGGGCGAACTATGTGCTCGACCGAATGACCGGGTTCGAGCCAACTCCGAACAAGTTGTACGAAGCCGTATGGCTCGGCCGTGATCGAATTCGTTTCAGCGAGTTCATGGAAGCGGAGTTTCCGCGCGGTGCGAAGGGCGTGCCCGGACACACCTGCACGGGGCCGATCCAGTACAAGGGTTATGACAGCATCCGGCGCAACATCCGCGATGTGAAGGCGGCGCTAAATGGCGCCAATGTCATGGAAGGGTTTCTCACCGCGGTCGCGCCGGCGAGCACGGGCTACGACGCCGAGAACGAGTTCTACAGCACCGAGCATGACTACGTGTTCGCGCTCGCGGAGGCGTTACGCGAAGAGTACTTGGAAATTTACAACGCCGGCTTGGTGCTTCAGATCGACGACGCCGTGCTCGCCAACATGTACGACGAGCTCGCACAGGACGACCCGAAGCGCTACTACGAATGGGCGGAGCTGCGCGTTGCCGCGCTCAACCACGCGCTTCGCGGCATCCCGCAAAACCGCATCCGCTATCACATTTGTTTTGGCAGCTGGCATGTGCCGCACGTGGCCGACGCCCCGCTCGAGGCGATTGCCGGCCTGATGCTGAAGGTGCATGCCGGCGCGTACTCCATCGAGGCCGCCAACGTCCGTCACGAGCATGAATGGCACGTGTGGGAGAAGGTGAGGTTGCCGCAGGACAAGATCCTCATCCCCGGCGTCGTCACGCACCACACAACGACAGTCGAGCATCCACGCCTGGTCGCCAACCGCCTAATCCAATTCGCCAACGTCATCGGGCGCGAGAACGTCATCGGCGGCACGGACTGCGGCTTTGCGCAGTTGGAGGGCATTCAGCGCGTACACCCGCAAGTAATGTGGGCGAAGCTCGAGACGCTCGCCGAAGGCGCGCGCATTGCCTCAAAGGAATTGTGGGGCCATCGCGACCTGTGAAAATCAGCGCGCGGCGATCTTGTTGAAGAGCGCCGCAAGCTCCTCCGGCATCGTGATGTGCGGATTGTGGCTCGCGTCGAGCTCGTAGTACGTCCAACCTTCTTGCCGCGCGCGTTTCGCGAACTGCCCGAACGGGTCACCGGGCGGCAAACGTTTGCAGTAGATGTATGTGACGGGAAGGGACGGCTTGCCCGAAAGCCGGATTGGGGTCGCAATCGTCTTGATCGGCTGCGGCATGCGCTTCGGTCCCGCCCATTCGACGTCCGCGGGCGCGGTATCGGGGGGCATCGGATTTGGCGGAACGCGCCAGCCGTCGTCCGCTGCCTGGCGCATCTTTCTCCCGTGTTCGCCCACATAGTCGAGCAGGCATTTGCCGTCTTCCGGTGCGAACGCGTCGAGATAAACAAGCTGGGATAGCCGGTCGCGCGCGCGGTCGGCGACGCCAGTCGCGACCATGCCGCCGTAGCTGTGACCGACGAGCACGACCTCGCGCAGGTCCTCGAACTCCAGCACGTTGACGATGTCTTGGATGTGCGTATCAAGCTCGATAGAAGCATTCGCGAGGTGCGATCGTTCGCCGACGCCGGTATAAGTCGGCGTCCAGAACTCATGCCCAGCCGCCCGCATCAGCGGGCGCATTTTCTTCCACGCCCAACCGGCCGACCACGCGCCGTGTGCGACAACAAAAACTGCCACGATGAAGCTCCCCCGTTTATTCGTTGAGTTATTGCAGCTTCACGGGTGAGCCTGCAATCGGTAACCGTTAAAGCGGGAAGGTTCGATGAGTGCGAGAGCGAAGCCGCCGTTTCGTGCCGATCACGTCGGTAGTCTATTGCGGCCGAAGGAGTTGCTGCAGGCCCGCGCGGATCGCGAGGTCGGCCGTATTTCCTCGGCGGAGCTGCGCGAGCTCGAAGACAGGGCGATCCGCGACGTCGTGAAGATGCAGGAGGGCGTCGGGTTGCAGGGCATCACCGACGGCGAGTACCGGCGCATCGACTGGTTCATGGACTTCAAGTACGCAATCGGCGGCATCGAAAAGCTCGATGAAGTCGTGAAAGTGCCGTTTGCCACCGACGGTGGCGCGGTGGATTTCGAGTTCGTCGCTTATCGGGTTGGCGAGAAGATTCGGCTCAACGAAGTCATCTTTGCCGATGATTTCGAGTTCCTGAAATCGGCGACCCGAGCGACCGCGAAGCAGACGATCCCGTCTCCCAGCATGATGCACTACCCGGCGGGCCGTGGAGTCGATCGCACAGTCTATCCCGATATCGACGAGTACTTCGACGATCTCGCAAAAATCTATTCGGCGCAGATTGCCGGGCTGGGCAAACTCGGTTGCACGTATCTGCAGCTGGACGACACGAGCCTCGCATTCCTGAACGATCCCAATCGCCGCGCCCTGCTCGGCGAGGGGGCCGAAACGCAGCATCTTCGCTACATCAAGTTGTTCAACGCCTCGATCGCAAACAAGCCTGCTGAGATGACGATCTGCACACACCTTTGCCGCGGCAATTTCAAATCGGGTTGGATGGCCGAGGGGAGTTACGAACATGTAGCCGACGCCCTGTTCAACCAGCTCGCCGTTGACGGGTTCTTCCTTGAATACGACGATGCGCGCTCCGGCGGGTTCGAGCCGCTTCGCTTCGTGCCGAAGGGGAAAATGGTTGTGCTCGGGCTCGTGACGACCAAGCGCCCGGCGCTTGAAAGTAAGGACTCGCTCAAACGTCGGGTTGCGGAAGCGAGCAGATACGTGCCGCTGGACCAACTCTGTCTCAGCCCGCAGTGTGGCTTCGCCTCCACTTCGGAGGGTAATCGGCTCACAATTGATGATGAAATGGCAAAACTGCGGCTGGTGGTCGAGACGGCAGAGGAAATCTGGGGCTGAACAAGTTTTCGGCAGATTGGGCCGACTCCCAAAGCCCGATCCGTCTAACGCCCAATTGTCGGCCCCGAAGGCGAATGTTATGCTTCATAACTAAGACGGCGGCGTCGGCTTTCGCTAAGCTTGAGGCACGCCGCAGCAACAAAAAACGCTTCGCGACAAGCGAACTATCCAGGCGACGAGTAGGGAGGGACGCCAGAATGAAATTCCACCGCATTTTTTCTATTCC
>DATMEE010000544.1:0-3947 GCA_035557035.1 Phycisphaerae bacterium | reverse complement strand
CCATCCGGAGACAGCTCCTTGCGGCCGATCAGGCCGGTCGAGGCAGTCATTGTAGGGTAAAAACAGTAGATTGCGACCCTGGTCCCGCGGGAGTGCAGCGACGTGTAACTTGCGTGCGTTTGGCCCAGACCTATAAGGTCCGCGCGATCAAGGCTGAGCGTTCCACCGCCGGTTGAATCCAATTGCCGGAAGGGCGTGACATCGGCGCGTACCGGGGCCCCTCGGGCCGCGGCTAAACGGTTCGGCATTTTTTCGAATGCGTCCTATTGAGCTGAGATAAATTCCGAGATTTGCGTGAGTGGCCCGAGCACCAGAAACAGAACAGGTCCAAAGAAGACTTCGAGAATCAGTCCCACGAATCCGAAGGCCGTGGAGACGAGATCGTTGAAATTCTGGACAGGGTCGAGCATGTGAAGTCTCCGAAATCGCTGAAGACGCGGTGCCGAGCCCCGCGCACTTTCTCCTCGAATGGCAAACCGTAAACGGTACTGTTAGATCGGCCAACGGCGGGACGCCGCGTGAGCGCGCGATTTGAACGAATGGACTCCCAGCGACAAGGCACCTTTCAGCGAGGTTCGCCTTTATCCGCCGGCACCGACAAGCTTGACCACGCGCAAAATCCGCCCGCGTCAGTCGATCAGCAGAAATTCCTTCATGTGCTTGTCGTACGTCTCCTGTGCCTGGGGGTCGTGCATCGGCAGGCGCAGCTCGTTGATGACCTTAGTCCCCTGTCCGACCCATTCGTGCCAGCAGCTTTGGCAGACGCTGTCGAAGATCGTCTGCCCCAGCGGGCCCTTGAATGGCGGGCGGGGTAGCTGCGACCCGACGGTGCCGCAGCGCCGGCATGTAGCGGTGCCTCCCGACGAGGCGGGCTTCTCCGCCGATTTTTCGGCCACCACTGGAACTGGCGCTCCCAGTTCTTTCAACAGCGACTCCATCGCCTTCATCGGCATCACGTCGCCGCGCCGCTGCGCCACGCGATAGCCGTTGGTGGCGGTCTGCACGGCCAACTCGGGATGATCGGTGTGCTTCTGCACCGAAGCGAGCAATTCGTAGGCCTTGGAGTTCTGACTGTTAATCGCCAGTACCCGCTGAAAGCATGGTCCGGCGTCGCGGTATTCCTTGTTGTCAAATAGGGCGCTGCCCAGCGCAAATTGTCCGAGTTCATCGTTCGGATTTTGCTCGACGGCTCGCTTGAGTTGTTCGATTCGATTGGGATCTGCCATGGTGGACTCCTCGCGCTTCGCGGTTGATTCCTTGGCGAGATTCTAACGGAAGTCACCGATGTTGGACAGAAAAGTGAGAAACGGCGTCATTCTGAGCAACAGCGAAGAATCTTGCGGGCCGAAGATGCGTCGTTAAGGATTTGTGAATTCCCTCGCACCCGCAGCAGGATTCTTCGTCGCTTCGCTTCTCAGAATTACAAGTTCGCTGATTCTTCCTCGTCCTTCGGCCGGGTCTTCCACCGGCGGTGAATCCACAGATATTGCTCGGGCGCACGCCGCACGCTTGCCTCAATCGCCCGCGTGTACTCCGACGTGATCCACAACAACGGATCCGCCTGGTTCTTCCACTCCTCAGGCCGGATGATACGTTCAAGACGAATCTCATATTGAAATCGCCGACCACTCCGGCACGCCGCGCCAACGATGACGGGAACCTCGTACTCCATCGCCAACAGCCCGATCGACTTGTATGTGGACGCCTTCCGCCCAAAGAAGTCGACGAACAATCCTTTCCGCCCCGCATTCTGATCCGCGATAAAGCATAACGCCCCGCCCGAGTTGAGCACGTCCGGCGCCGAGCGCGTCGCCCCCTTCTTGTACAAAAGCGTGAGACCGCTGCGTTCCCGGCGATCCAGCAGGTAGTGGTTGATGAACTCGTTGTCGAGCGGCCGCATGACCGCGACGATGTCGAACCCGAGCACGGCCAGCGTGTAGCCGAGTAGCTCCCAGTTGCCGTAGTGGCCGGTGAGCATGATGCAGCCGCGTTTGGCCAGAAGCAGCCGAAGGCCGTCGTCGATGTTTTCAAGGCGAATATATTTTGCCCATGTCCACGGCGTCACCTCGCGCGGCGTGCGAAGAACCTCCACGGCCAGCATGGTGAGATGCTCCATGCTCGCGAGGGCGATGGCCGACACCGGCTCCGGCGACAACTCGGGGAACGAGCGGCGGATGTGCCCTTCGGCCCTCCGGCGATGCTCGCGAAACTTGTTGAGCAGGCGATTGCCGGTGGCGGACAGCTTGACGAGCCAGCGCATGAATCCGAGCCGGGCGAGCGAGTCCGGCACCCGGCTCTCCGGAATCACGAACGGCAGATAAAACCAGATTCGGCCAAGGGTCCGCATCAACCGGCGGGCAGTCTCTAGCGGCATCATGCAAAGCGGAATGCCGATGCATCGCAGGGCGCAATAGGTCAGATAGTGCAGGACGCGCTGGCGATTCATCCGGGCATTCTATGGGAGTTGTGCGTTTGAAGAAGGCGGATGGCGACGCTTGCTTTTTCGCCCTTTCTAAAGATGATGCGGGCACGGGCGGGTTGGTGAGGAACGATGGTTTTTCCAAGCCCGAAGTGCTAGCGAGGGAGTATCGTTATCGTTCTCAAAGCCCGAAACGCAAGCGAAGGCGCATCTCATCGCCGATCCGAGAAACTCAATAGAATAACGTCATGCAGTTAGCCCACTATCGTCCATCGCGAAAGACCGTCTTCTGGTGCCTCATGGGCCTTTCCGCGTTCACGCTGATCCTTCCGCCGCGCGTCACCGATGGCGTCAAGCATGGGACGCAGCTCCTTGTGCCCGTGCAGGACGCCGTTTTCTCATTGACGTTCCAGGGCGCCCGCCGGCTGGAGCGGGCCGCCAATCAGGAAAAGATGCGCGAGCGCGAAGTCGAAGCCTTGACCAATCAGATCGCCTCGCAGGCCGGCCAGATTCAGCAGCTTCAATCCGAAAACGAAGACCTCTCCGCGATGCGGGCCAAGTCGATTCCCCGCGCCCTGCACGCCCACGTCGTCTCCCGCGACATCGTCGAATGGCGCGATTCCGTCCTGATCGAACGCGGCTCAAATCTCGGCGTCAATCCGCAGGACTGGGTCGCCTCGCGGCTTTTTCTCAATCAGGGGGCGGCCAGCGACGTCAGCGAGGGCTTCGCGGTCATCTCGCGCGACGTGCTGCTCGGCCGTGTCGAACAGGTCAGCCCCTATATGTCACGCGTCTGTCTCTTCAGCGACGTGAACAGCCAGCCGCTGAAGGTTCGCGTGGGCGGTTTTGTGGATGGGCAATTCGAGACCGTCGATTACCCCTGCATCGTTCACGGCCGGGGGAACGGCGAGATGGTGATTCGCAACGTCGATTACCGCCGAATCGAAAACCCGCCCGGCGGCACCGCGGAGTCGCAGCCGGCCAATGCCGCCGATGAGCCACTCATGCCCGAGCGCTCGCGGGGCATTCGCGTCGGCGATCTGGTCTATAGCGCCCCCGGTCAACTGGGATTGCCGGTGCCTATGGCCATCGGCCGCGTGACGCGAATCGTCGAAGACCCCAGCCGTCGGCTGGTCTATGATGTGATCGCGGAGCCTTCGCTGCGGGTGGACGAGGTGCGGACCGTCAGCGTTATTCCGCTGATCCCGACAGACGTGGCGATGGACGGCGAGTAAAACAGAGCCGCGCCCCGGTAAGGAAGCGGTTAGCCGTGTCATTGTGATGACACTCAAGATTCGCAGACTTTCTCCTGTACGGACGCCTCCGCTTTCGCCCCCAGCGGGGCGACGGGCTGTAGCCACGGGTGAAGCGAAGCGGAACCCGTGAATGCGATGCACAAAAATACTCGTCCGCTCCGAAGGAGCGGCGGACTCAGGACACTGACATGGCCAAGCATCGAACGTCACAAATCAGCGGTCGGCGAAAGATCGAAGTAGATGACGTGGAATACGCTGGCGCCGCCCGCACC
>DATMEE010000543.1:0-2322 GCA_035557035.1 Phycisphaerae bacterium | reverse complement strand
GATCGGTCGGCACCAGCGGGTTGACCTTCCGCGGAGGTCTCGCCTCGCGCTGGCGAATACGCGCCAGAATCTGATCCCGCGTCGGCGCTTCGAAGGGGCGCTGGCCGGTGAGCAGCTCATAGAGCGTCACGCCAAGCGAATAAATATCGGTGCGGTGATCGACGCGCTCGCCATCGACGTCAATTTGCTCGGGAGACATGTACGCCGGCGTGCCGAGCATCTCGCCTGAATGCGTCATGCTGGGTTCATCGGTCAAACGGGCGAGACCGAAGTCAGTGATGTGCAGCCGGCCGTCGGAGGCCAGCAAAAGATTCTGCGGCTTGATATCCCGGTGGAGAACATTGCGCGTGTGAGCATATTCGAGCGCGTCGGCAATCTCGGCAATCAGTCGGGCCAGTTTGCGGTAATCGTGCCGGGTTCGGGGCAGCCGCCGATCGGGACCAGGAGATGCATCCTCGTCGGCATCCGTGAGTGCATTCAGCGAAGGAATCGGCGTCCCCAGCCGCGAAAGCAGTTGCTCCGGATCGTTCCTGAGAATACGACCCAGATCGATTCCATCGACCAGCTCCATTTCATAATAAAGATGGCCGCCATGCTCGCCCTGCGAATACACCGGCACGATATTCGAGTGGTGCAGTTTGGCCGCCGCCTGGGCCTCGCGTTGGAAGCGGGCAAGATTGTTTTCCGATTGCACCGCGCCGTGCGGCATGACCTTCAGCGCGACGAGGCGGTTCAGCGTTCGTTGCCTGGCCTTATAGACCGTGCCCATGCCTCCGTGTCCGAGCACTTCAAGAATTTGAAAGTCACCGAGGAGCGTGTCCGGCTCCCAGAAGGCAAGCAGCGATTTTCCATTTGCGGCCGATGATCCCGGTTGATGGGGGGGCGCCGATTCTTGTCGGTCCCGGGCAAACTGAATCGCGTCGATGACGTCCTTCGTTTCGCGCATCGCCGCGCGACAGGATCGGCATTCCCGCAGATGCCCGTGCGCATGCTCCGCCGTCGCTTCATCGAGCAATCCCTCGATGAGATCGAGAAGCGATTCCTCCAGCGTTTCGCAGGTCATAGCGACGAATCATCCAGCGATTGAAGCTGCCTTCGCAGAAGCCGGGTTGCCTTGACCAGCCGGGCCTTCATTCCCGCCAGGGACATCCCGATGACCTCGGCGACTTCCTCGCGCGGAAGCCCCTGGAAAAAGTGAAGAATGATAACCTCGCGGAGGCTGTCGTCCATCGCATCCAGCGCCAGTTGAACGCGCTGCGCCCGATCAGCCTTAATTGCCTTTCCCGCCGGCGTCGTCGCGGGATCGAGTGGAAAAGCCGCGTCGGTGAAAAAATGACTGCTGTTCTTCAACGCCGAGAGCCGCTCCGCCGGCCGCATCCGGCGCAGATTGTCGATCGATCGATTTCGGGCGAGCTTGTACAGCCACCCGCGCAGGCTCCGCGAAGGAGTGGTGCTGTTCCCATCCAGGCACGTCATCAGCACGTCCTGAACGATGTCCTCGGCCAGACTGACGTCGTAAACCATGCGTCGGCAGAAGAGTTGAAGCTCACCGGCAAATTGCGCGCGGATCGTCTCGATGGCGCGCACGTCGCCCAAAGCGAGCTGACCAAGTAGTTCCTGTTCCTGAATCAATTCACATCCCGCAGTTTCCGGCGGACCGCGGACTTCCGGCATCGAATTCCTGGCCGCAGCCGACTGAATCGATTAAAAGCGTATCATAATCGGTCATCAGCATCAATATTTCAGAGGTCTGCGGGCCAACCGGAGCGAATGATGAAATTGCGGAGCCGAATCCCGGCAAACGCGTGCTTTGGACTCATTCTGACCGCGTCCGCGCCCTCCATCCACGCGATCACGCCGGACCGCTACGCCGCCGTGGATGTCCAAATCGACAAGTCGCTCCCCGCTTGGCTGACGTTTTATCGTTCACTGCACGCCAATCCCGAATTGTCCCGGCAGGAAAAGGAGACGGCCCGCCGTATGGCCGACGCGCTCGACAAACTTGGCCTGCGCGTCACCACCGGCATCGGCGGTCACGGCGTGGTCGCCATCGTGGAGAACGGTGAAGGACCCGTCGTGCTTGTACGGGCCGACATGGATGCACTCCCCATCACGGAAGAAACCGGGTTGAGCTACGCCAGCAAGGTCGTGCAGGCCCAGGCCGACGGCACTTCCGTCGGCGTCATGCACGCCTGCGGCCACGACGTTCACATGGCCACGCTCATTGGAACGGCCCAGACGCTTCTGTCCATGAAAGAAGCGTGGCGAGGCACCGTTCTATTCGTCGCCCAGCCTGCCGAAGAGACCGGCCAGGGGGCCCGG
>DATMEE010000542.1:0-3959 GCA_035557035.1 Phycisphaerae bacterium | reverse complement strand
GCTTGCGATGCTCGTAGAAATCCGCGAAGGCGGCGGCGTAATCTTCGCGGCAGGATTCGATTCGTTCCATGAGCGCTGTGCAGTCTTCGAAGGCCGCGTTCATGCCCTGGCCGAAGAACGGCACGATGGCGTGCGCCGCGTCGCCGAGCATCACGAGGCGGTCGCGATAGTGCCACGGGCCGCAGCGGATCGTGACCAGCGAGCTGGTGGGGTTGGCGAAATAATCGGCCGCGAGCGTGGGCATGAGCGGGACGGCGTCGGGGAAGTGCGCGCGAAAGTACCCGAGCACGTCGTCCGCGGAGTGCAGGCGATTGAACCCATTGGGTCCATCGAAGGGCCAGAAGCACGTCACCGTGAACGAGCCGTCGGAGTTGGGCAGCGCGATCATCATGTAGCTGCGCCGCGGCCAGATGTGCAGCGCGTTTTTCTCCAGCCGCCAGCCGCCGCCATCGGCCGGCGGGATGCTCAGTTCCTTGTAGCCGTGCTCCAAATACACCTGGCTGTAGTCGAAGCGATCGAGCTTCTGCAATCGCGCTCGCACGGCCGAGAAGGCGCCATCGGCGCTGAGGACGATGTCGCCCTTCGCCTTGACGATGCCTCCATCGGGCCGCTCATAGGCGGTTTCGCCGGTTTCGATGTCAACATCGATGCAACGGTGCTCGAAGAATAATTCGACGTCGGGCAGGCGCTGCGCCGCGTCGAGCAGCATGCAGTTCAATCCGCCCCGCGAAATGCTGTAGATCGCTTCGCCGCGCGTGCCGTAGGGTTGGAAGAACTGCGTTCCATCGACGCCGTGAATCATCCGGCCGGGCATGGGGACGGCCTGATCCATGACCGTATCGAGGACGCCGATTTCCTTCAGGGCGTGCATGCCGCGCACCGAGAGCGCCAGATTGATCGAGCGGCCGCCGATGACGCCGGCCTGTCGCTGATCGGGCCGCTTTTCATACATGCGCACGGGGAAACCCGCGCGGGCGAGGTAATTAGCCATGACCCCGCCGGCGAGTCCTCCGCCGACAATGGTGAATGTGGGGTTGGGCATCGCGCCGCAAGGTAACGAACGCGCCACCGAACGGCAACACGAACAGCGAACGCACCTCTATCACGCACGTCAGCGAGTTCAGGGATTGGAAAGGCGACCCGCCAGGCTGGCCACCGCGGCGATAAGTTCGGCGGGCTCGAGCGGCTTGGCCAGGTGCATCTGATAGCCGCAGCGCAAGGCCTTCAGTCGATCTTCGGAGCGGGCGAAGGCGGTGACGGCGATGGCGGGAGACTTGAGTCCACGGCGGCGAACTTCACGAAGAAAGTCAAATCCGTCCTGCACCGGCATGCCGATGTCGCTGAGGACGACATGGGGACGATTGTTTTCGAGGTAATCGAGCGCCTCCTGTCCCGAAGAGACCGCCGTCACGGTCGCCTCGCATTCTTCGAGCAGCTTGCGCATGACTTCGCGGGCGTCGGGTTCGTCGTCGACGACGAGAACGGAAATGCCTCGTAAGACCGGAGACGTGTCCGGCGGCAGTACATCCACCGTCTTGACGGAGGTGGCGGGGTGATATCGGTCCAACTCTTCATCCTTACGCACTCGGAGCGGTAGGGCGACGATAAAGGTCGCGCCCTCCCCTTCGCCGGCGCTCTTGGCGCGGACCGAGCCGTTGTGCAGCTCGACCAGATGCTTCACGATCGCCAGGCCGATTCCCAGCCCTCCGTGTCGGCGGGTGACTGATGAATCCGCCTGCGTAAATCTTTCAAAAATGTAGGGAAGAAACTCGGGCCTGATGCCAACGCCGGTATCGGCCACGCTGATTTCGAGATGAGAGTTGATCCGTTCGAGCAGAACCTCGATTTTGCCGTTCTTAGGGGTGAACTTCACCGCGTTGGTGAGCAGATTCCAGAATATCTGTTGAAGGCGAGCCGGGTCGCCCGTCACTGGTCCGGCCACTGCATCGAGCAGGACGCGGATGCGCACGCCCTTGGCATCGGCCGTCGGCCGGACCGATTCGATCGCCGACTCAATGACGCTGGGCAACTCGACCCGCTGCATGTCGAGGCGCACCTTTCCTGAAATGATCCGGCTCATGTCCAGCAGGTCGCTGATAAGCTGGGTCTGAACCCGCGCGTTGCGATCGATGACGGCGAGGCCTTCGGCCATGACAGCCTGATCCGCGGGCCGGCGCCGCAGCAGATCGACCCATCCCACGATGGCATTGAGCGGCGTCCGCAGCTCGTGCGAAAGAGTGGCGAGAAATTCATCCTTCATGCGGCCGGTGCGCTCGAGTTCCTCCCGCGCGGCCCTTTCGGCTTCGAGCACTTCCTGCCGGTCGGTAATGTCGGTATTCGTTCCGAACCAGAAAATGATCCTCTCTGACTCGTCGCGAAGCGGGGCCACCCGGGTGAGGAACCAGCGGAATCGGCCGTCGGCGCCGCGAAGGGGAAATTCCATCTCGAAATTAACTCCTTCGTGAAGGCATGCGCGCCACCGCTCGAGAACCTGGGGGAGGATCATCGGATCGTGGACCGCTTCCCAGCGCCAGCCCTGCATCTGCTCGGCGGTGGTGCCGGTGAATTCATACCAGCGATCGTTGTACCAAAAGATCCATCCGTCGGGCCGCGCCATCCAGGCGAGCTGCGGGATCGTGTTGGCGAGCTGGCGGAATTTTGCCTCGCTCTCCTGCACCTGTCGGATCAGCGAGGCGTTGTCCAGTGCGATCGACGCTTGGCCCGCAATGGCGGCTGCGATGCGCTCAGCCTCCTCTTTGAATACGCCCGCATCGGGATGCCCGAAGAGCATCACGCCAATCACTTTGCCGGAGCGAGAAATGACTGGTATACCCATGTAACTGCGCACGGGGAGATGACTCGGCGGCATTCCGAGAAACGGTTCGCTTTTTCCGTATCGAGGATCCTTGGTGATGTCGTCGCTGCGGAGAATGCCTTCTCCGCGAAATGAGGGTGCGAATACAGCCGTGTTTCGGGGAATTGGGAAGTTGGCAAACGCTTCCCGAGGCGCTCCCGATAGGGTGTATAAAATAAGCGCCTCGCCATCCTCGCTTACCATGTTGTAAAAGAAGGCGCCGAAGGCCGCGCCGGTGAACTTCGTGGCCGTATCCGTGATGAGCTGCACCAGCTTGTGCGAATCCGTCTCGCCGGCCAGCGATTTGCCAAGTTGGTAAAGGCTCTCCGTCCGTTCGACTGAACGCCTTAATTCGTGCTCGGTTTCTTTCTTGTCGTGAATGTCGGTGCAGCAACCCACGAAACCCGTAAAGACCCCGTTCGAATCGAAAAGCGGGGTGCCCTGGGCGAGGACCCAGCGAAACTCTCCGTCGTGCTTTCTCTGGCGATACTCGATCTTGAAGGGCCTGCGCTCGTCAAATCCGGACTCGAAAACACTCAGATACCGCGTCAGATCGTCGGGATGAACGCTGTGCGTCCAGCCCTGCCCCTTCTCTTCCTCGAGAGATCGGCCGACAAAGCTCAGCCAGGGGCGGTTGAACCAGGTGCGCGCCTTGGACTCATCCGCAATCCACATCAGCACCGGCGCCGTGTCGGCGATGAGCTGCAGGTGGGCTTGAGATGCCGGGAATGGAGCGGTGTCTGGCGGCTGTTGAATTCCCATAATGGAGCAGGAACCCGGTACGGGACTTCGGAGAATCTGAGATAGTCGCTCAGGCCGAGGTCGCCATGATTCATCGTAACGGCGCTACGGCGTTCGTCACAACCACGAAATGAAATAAGAATCGACGCGCAAGGGGCGACTTTTTCCATTTCTGGAGCGCATGACCCGATCGCGGCATGTTGACGCAGGAACCCCCCCCATTATTCTGTGGCGATTCGGGGTCGCTGGCGACTTCGATGGAATCTCGATGTGAGCGGTCATTGGGACCGGTCGAAAATCCTACACGGGCGTGTGTCCGAGTGGCCAAAGGAGACGGGCTGTAAACCCGTTGGCTTTACGCCTA
>DATMEE010000541.1:0-3968 GCA_035557035.1 Phycisphaerae bacterium | reverse complement strand
GCCGAACGGGCCAGGATGTTGCACCCGGACCTGTCACCGGTCGCCTACTCGATGCTGATGGCGCTCAACGACTCCGGGCCCCGACGGGCCAGCGACCTCGTCGAGATCTTCTCGATCGACAAGGGCGCCGTCAGCCGCCAGGTGCAGACCCTCCTCGAGCTCGGCCTGATCGAGCGCAGCCCCGACCCCGAGGACCGGCGCGCAATGATCCTGGCCATCAGCGATGAGGGCCATCGCAGGCTCGCCAACATCGCCTCGGCCCGCAGGCACGAGATCGGCAAGCGACTGGAGGAGTGGAGCGACGAAGAGCTCAACGCCTTCGTCCGCTCGCTGGCCCGCTACAACACCGCCCTGGAGATTCATGAAACAAAACTGGAAGCTTGGAACGAAAAGAAGATCGGCCCGCCCCCGAAGCACCCATCAAAGCCCGGTATCGGCCAGCTCGAATTCCTCACCTATCTGCTGATCCCCCTCAGTGTCGCCACCTTTCCCCATCTTTTCCAATACTATCTCACCGCAAAATCCGCGAAGTCGTTCAAACTTTCCGTCGTCGGCCATCCCCTTTGCATCATGGTCACCTGGCTGCCCTGTGTGCTGCTCGGCGTCTGGGCCACCTCCGCGATGGTCGATGGAAAGCCCATCGTCCCACCCGGGGTCGACCCCAACGCCACCCTCGCCGTCGCGGTCAAGAACTTGACCGGCCCGGTCCTCGGCGGCCTCATGGCGGCCAGCATCCTCGCCACCAACTCGCTCGACGCCCAGTTCCTGGTCATGGGAAACATGTTCACCAACGACATCGTGGTGCGCTTCATGGGCAAGGACCGCTTCACCGACCGCCAACTGGTCGGCATCGCTCGCGCCTTCGTCGTCGGTGTCGTCGTAGTGACATATTTCATCTCCCTCACCGAGCCGCGGGCGGTCTTCCGCCTCGGCGTCTGGTGCTTCGCCGGATTCGCCGCCCTGGCCCCGCTCACATTCGCCGCCCTCTACTGGAAGCGCTGCACCAAGTGGGGCGCCTATGCCTCCATTCTGGCGGCGGGAATTAGCTGGTTCGCGCTCTTTTACGATTCCGGTTACGGCGCCGCGGAAGGCTACCTCGTCGCGGGAATGAATCCCGTCGCCCCGATTGTGTTCACCTCAACAGCAGCCCTGATTCTCGTGTCGCTGCTCTCGCGGCCGCCCCGCCCCGAAACGCTTCAACGCTTCTTCGCCCGCTGACTGAGGCGCGTCATTCTGACCCAGGCGTCATTCTGAGCAAAGCGAAGAATCTCGCCTCCGAAGTGTCGCGCACCTAAATTTGAAGAACATGCTCCCCGGTCAATCAGCCAATTTACGACATTGAAAAAGTGGCG
Organism: Phycisphaerae bacterium; assembly: GCA_035557035.1. Lineage (GTDB taxonomy): Bacteria > Planctomycetota > Phycisphaerae > UBA1845 > UTPLA1 > JADJRI01. Next base: position 2,616 of record DATMEE010000541.1, on the reverse strand, counting down.
ACTGAATTCCCTTTTTCCGCTCGCGGCTTGACGAGCACTCGGGCTATAATGACGATAGAATCGTGAGATGCTCGACACCAGCGCATTTCACACGGGGGCAACGCCGCGTGGAGCCGCTTCGCGAACCAGATCGCTTCGCCCGCATTCTCATCGTCGAAGATGATCCTGCGCAGCGCGCCATTCTCAGCGACGTGCTCCGGCACGAAGGTTTCCAGGTCATCGCCACCGCGACCGCCCGCCAGGCCCTCGACGCCGTCCACCGCGAGTCCTTCGGCGTCGCCATCATCGATTACAAGCTACCCGACACCACCGGCATTCAACTGCTCAAGCAGCTCAAGGCCATGAACGGCCGCGTTCGCGCGATCATCCACACCGGCTGCGGCACCTTCGACTCGGCGCGCGACGCCGTCAATCTCGGCGCCTTTGCCTATGTCGAAAAGGGCGGCGACCCGCGCGAGCTGATTCGACACGTTCACCGGGCCGTCCAATCGCATTATGCCAAATACACCGGCGATCTCGAATCGGCCATCGCCGAGCGAACCGCCTCGCTGCGCGAGAGCGAGGAGCGATACCGCATCCTTGTAGAATTGTGCCCCGATGGAATCGCCATTCACGACGCGCGTAATTTCATTTATGCCAATCCAATCGCCGCCAAACTGCTCGGCGCTGCCGCCCCGATCGACCTCATCGGAAGCAAACTGTGTGATTTCATTCCGGAAGCCCGTCGAGAGCTTGTCCGGGCACAGATGGACCGAATCCTCAACGAAAAGCTGGCCATGGAATTGGGCGAATTCCATATTCGCACCGCGGACAACCTCGATCTCGACGTTGAAATTCGCGGCGTTTTCGTATTAGTGGGCGGCGACCCAAGCGCCCAATTGCTTCTCCGTGACGTCACTTTGCGGAACCGGGCCGCCGAGGAGCGCCGGCTGCTCGATGCACGTCTGCGCGACTCCCAGAAAATGGAAGCCGCAGGTCAGCTCGCCGCGGGCATCGCCCACGACTTTAACAACCTACTGACCGTCATCCTCGGCAACGGTGAATTGTTGAGGGAAAAACTGCGGGCGGCGCGCACCCTCGATAAGGACGATTTGCCGGTCATCGAGCAGATCGAGCAGGCGGGAAATCGCGCCGCCGCCCTCACCGCGCGCCTGCTCGCCTTCAGCCGCAGACAACCCGTTCAGCTCAAGGTGCTCAATCTCAATCGCGTCCTCGCCGGCCTGGAGGACCTGCTCCGACGCCTGCTCGGCGAAACCGTGCAGTTCGCCCTCGCGTTGTCAGAAGGCGAATTAAGGATCGAGGCGGATGAGTCGCAATTGGAACAGGTCATGCTCAACCTGGCCTTGAATGCCCGCGACGCGATCCAGTCAGGAGGCGCCTTTTCGGTCCAAACAGACTTCGTCGTTCCCGATGCCGGTTTTTTCACCGCCAATGCCGATCTGGACCGAGGCCCCTACGCGCGCCTGATCGCCGCCGACACGGGCTGCGGCATCCTTCCTGAAACCCTCGAACATGTCTTCGAACCTTTTTTTACGACGAAGCCCTCCGGAAAGGGCACCGGACTCGGGCTTGCAACCGTCTACGGCGTGGTGCGGCAGGCCGGCGGCGCTGTCGAGGTTCAAAGCAAGCCCGGCACGGGCACAACATTTACGATCTATTGGCCTCTGGCGCGCCACCCCGCGGACGCCCAACCCAACATTCCGGATCGGACGTCTCCCGCCACGAGGGGAACAATCCTGATCTGTGAGGATGATGAGCTGGTCCTGAATGTCACCGGCCAGATGCTGCGTGCTCAAGGCTTTGAAGTGTTCGCGACCTCCACCGCCGCGCAGGCCGTGCGATTGTCCGACGCACTCGGGCCTCAGATCGATTTGCTGCTGAGTGATATTCTCATGCCCGATCTCCGCGGCCCCGAGCTGGCTCAGAAACTCCGCGAGCGGAACCCGGGCCTGAGAGTGCTCTTGATGTCCGGCTGTCCCTCTGAAAATCCGGAGCAAAAAGCCGAGATGGCGAGTGAATACGCCGTGATCGGCAAGCCATTCAAATCACAGGATCTCCTGCATAAAATTCAGCAGGTGCTGTCAGAACCCGTTACTTCGATTTTCTCTCCTCTTTATGCCCTTTGAGCACCATCGTCAGTCGAAACAACTCCGCCATCGAGTTGACCTCCATCTTTTTCAGGCTGTTCGCGCGGTGGCTGTCGACCGTCTTCGAGCTGAGCGACATCTCGAACGCGACCTCCTTGGTGGACTTGCCTTCCGCGATCCGCTCGATGACCTGGCGCTCCCGTTCGCTCAGTCGTGCGAAACGCGCTCGCGCGTCGCGGAGGACCTGCTCCTCGGCTCGCATGGCAGCGTCCTTGGCCAGCGCCTTGGCGACGCAGTCGAGCAATTCGGCGTTGTGAAACGGCTTTAACACGAAGTCCACGACGCCCGCGCGAAACGCATCGCGGGCGGTGCTGACATCGCCTCCGCCGGTCAGGATCACAATCGGAATCTTGATTCCCCGCGCGATCAGCTCTTTCTGCAATTCCAGCCCAGTCATGCCCGGCATGTTTACGTCCAACACCAGGCAGCCGCTCACGGTCGAGTCGTATGCGTCAAGGAAGGACTGTGC
>DATMEE010000540.1:0-6700 GCA_035557035.1 Phycisphaerae bacterium | reverse complement strand
GGGCAGGCTGAGAAAGGCCTCGACGAATTCCGGATCGCGCGCGATCAAATCACCGAGCGTGTCGAGCGAGCGGTCGTCCACCACGCCCAGCCGTCCGTGAACCGGATCAACGGCGACCTTGATGCAGTGCGAGCGGGCGGCGTCGGTCGCCATGGCGAGCATCAGGGCGATGGTCGCGTCCTGCGGCCGGAGCTTCTGGGCCACCGCGAGATGTTCGACGGCCTGCGAGTGGTCGCCGGCGGCCGCGAGAGTCAGGCCGAGGCGATGATGTGCGTCAGCGTCGAACGGCGCCGCTTCGACGGCTTCAGTGAGCACGCAGACGGCGTCTTCAAATCTTTCTGCTGCCGCATAGAGAAGTCCAAGCTGCACGCGCGCGTCGGCGCGGTGCGGCTGGGCGTCGATGACTTTCACGAGTGTTTCGACGGCGCGTTCGAATTGTCCGTCGCGGGCGAATGCGTGGGCGAGGCGAATCGAGCGGTCGGCGTCAGGCGCTCCGATCGTCTCGTCGCGCTCGAGTTCGGTGATCGCGAGATCGAATCGGCGCTGCGATGAGAAGCACGCGGCCAGGTAGCGCGAGAGTGTCGTGGAGGCCGGATTCAATTCGCGGGCATTCATGAAATGTCGAATCGCTTCGACGTGATTTCGATCACGGAATTCGTTGATTCCCCGATGCATGTGCGCCTGGCCCAGATAGAAACGGGCGAGCGTGGCGCAGAGGCTGTCGGATTTCGCAACTGGATCGAGTAGCTCAATGGCCTCGGCATAGCGCGCGGTTTCGAGCGCGGCGAGGCCCTGCTGATACGCGATGGCGACTTGATCTTGTGAGAGGTCCGACTGGCCTGCGGGTCGCATTCTGCGCTCCAGGATGTCCGAAAAAGTGTTGCGGGGGCTGGCTTGCCCGCACTGACTATCGACCGCCGCGCGGGGCGGGATTATGTCGGGCACCACGGCAAATTCGGCGTGAAACGGGCAGGTCAAGCGGCGGGGCTTGTCGCGCCGTTATCGGGAGATAGGATGACTATTGCGCGGCCAGAGCGCAACATGGATGCTTGAGTGAAGGAGCCAGGGATGGTCACAACCTCGTCGAAGCGGGAGCGCGTCAAGCCCGCCGCGACCGATCAACTTCAATTCCCCTTCGATGGCGCGGGAGTCGTCGCCCATCGCACCGTGCCACCGGAACCCACCATGCCCACGAAGACGAAAAGCCCGCCGGCGAAAACGGCGGATCAGAAAAAAACTCGCAAAAATGTGCCCTCGTCGGAACCGGTCGAGAAAGCCGCGTCTGCCGCGCCGGCGCCGCCGGCCGATTCGGGAAGGAATCGAAAGCCGCCCAAAGCGCGAAAGTTCGCGACGGCCGAGTCGATGTCGAAATCCCAGCGCGAGATTTCCGTCTCGGAATTCTTCGCCAAGAACCGTCACCTGCTCGGCTTCGACAACAAGCGCAAGGCGCTGCTGACGACGGTAAAGGAGGCGGTGGACAACAGCCTCGACGCCTGCGAAGAGGCGGGCATTCTGCCGGACATTCGCGTGAAGATCGAGCAAACCGAGGGCGATCGGTTTCGCGTGAACGTGCGCGACAACGGGCCCGGCATCGTCAAGCACCAGATTCCGAACGTATTCGGCAAGCTGCTCTACGGCTCGAAGTTTCACCGGTTGAAGATGAGCCGCGGTCAGCAGGGCATCGGCATCTCAGCGGCGGGCATGTATGGCCTGTTGACGACGGGCAAGAGCGTGCTCATCACCTCGCGCACAGGAGCGAAGCAGGACGCCCATTACTACGAGCTGCAGATCGACACCAACAAGAACGCGCCGAAGATCGTCGTCGACAAAACCGTAAAGGTGGATTGGGATCACGGCACCGAAGTCGCCATTGAGCTGGTCGCGGAATACAAGAAGGGCCGCGGCTCGGTCGACGAATATCTCGAACTGACGGCGATTTCAAATCCGCATGCGAGCTTCGCGCTCATCGATCCGGCCGGGAGTGTCACCGGCCTGCCGCGCGGCACGCAGACCGCGCCGGAGCCAACGACCGAGATCAAGCCGCATCCGTACGGGATCGAGCTGGGCGTGCTCATCAAGATGCTGCACGACACGAAGACCGGATCGCTGGCGCAATTCCTGCAACAGGAATTCAGCCGCGTGGGACCGGGCGTCGCAAAAGCGATTTGCGAGAAGGCGAAGCTTAGCTCGCGGGCGCGGCCGGTGACGATCGGCACGCACGAGGCCGAGACGCTGTACAAGGCGATGCAGGAGACGCCGATCCGCCCGCCGCAGACCGATTGCCTTTCTCCCATCGGGCCCGAGCAGATTCTGGCCGGCCTGCTCAAGGGCGTGAAGGCGGAATTCTTTACCGCCAACACGCGCTCGCCGGCGGTGTATCGGGGAAATCCGTTTCAGATCGAAGTGGGGCTGGCCTATGGCGGAGAGCTGGGGCCGGACCCGGTCGAAGAAGCGGCCGAGAAGCCGCAGGACGAAGTGGTGGTGCGACGCGGCAAGGTGGTTGAGCAGACCCGAGCACCGTCGCAGGCAAAACTGATGCGCTATGCCAACCGTGTGCCACTGCTCTATCAGGGCTCGGGTTGCTGCATCACCAAAAGCGTGATCGAGCTGGACTGGCGCCGCTACGGCTTGTCGCAGTCGAGCGGGGCGATGCCGCAGGGGCCGCTGGCGATCTTCATTCATATGGCCAGCGTCTGGGTGCCGTTCACCAGCGAGGGCAAGGAGGCCATCGCCGACTACGACGAAATTCGCAAGGAGATCAAGCTGGCGGTGCAGGAGTGCGCCCGCCGCCTGCAGGGATATCTCAACAAGCGGCAGAAGAAGAAGTACGAAACCGATCGGCGGAGCATCTTCGAGCGCTATATCGGCGAGGTGGTGTCCGCCTGTTCGAGCATCGCGCCGGTGAATCGCGAAAAGCTGAGGGATGACCTGCTCGTGATCGCCAAGCGCGTCACGGCACGGGCGGATCAGGAATTTGCAATGGATGGGTCGGTGAAGAAGGCCGGCGAGAATGATGGGCGGGAGTTTGGGGAGCATACGATTGTTGTCGATGGCGGTGGAGCGGCGCCGGGACCGTTGTTTGAGGGAGATCGAAAGGGATCCGACGACGAGGCTTGAAACGCACCCATCCCGGCGTGCCGTTTGGCGACGAATTCATGCAGCTAGTTTTCCGGGTGCTCAGACTGAGCTTTCAATTCTAACAATTCCGGAATCCCCGGGCCTGCCCGGGCCGCGGCTAAGCGGGGCGACGGGCGCGCCCGCATCCCATACAATCTCTTCAGCTCGCCGTCCGCCGAGACGGTGATGTTTACTCCGTCCGCCGAGACGGCGGACGCTACGCGACTGAACCGTGCTATTTCTTCCCATCAGAACTGAAGCCCCCGTTCGCCGCGTTCCGTACGTGAATTACGCCATCATCGGCGCGAATATTCTGATCTATCTGGTCACCGATCTCTTTGGCGCCGCGGCCGCCGGCGGGTTCGGCGACGGAATCAAAGAACGCTATCTGCTGAACCCGGCCGCTCTGAGTCTGCCGCAATTCGTGACCTATCAATTCCTGCACGGGGACATTCTGCATCTGCTGGGGAACATGTGGTTCCTGTGGATCTTCGGGAACAGCGTGAACTCGAAGATGGGTCACGTCGCTTATCTCCTGTTTTACCTCTCCGCGGGGATCTTCGCGGGCGTCGGATTCGCGATGTGGTCGAACAACCCCTGCATCGGGGCGAGCGGGGCCATCGCGGGCGTCACCACGGCGTTTCTGGTGCTCTTTCCGCACAGCCAGGTCACGATGTTTTACTGGCTGTGGTTTTACGTCGGCACCTGGCACATCAAGGCCGTCGTGCTGATCGTGTTGAAGATCATCATCTGGGACAATCTGCTCGCGCCGCGGCTGACCGCGGGCGGCCTGGAGCAGGTGGCCTACGAGGCGCATATCGCGGGGTACATCTACGGTTTTGTGGTGTGCTTCGTGCTGCTGTTTCTGCGGGCGCTTCCGAGGGATCAGTACGACATTCTCGCGCTGGCCAAGCGGCATTATCAGCGGCAGCAATTGCGGGCGGCGATGGCGACTCCAGAGGCGGAGGCCCGTGCGACATACGGTCGCGTCGCGGCCTCGACGGCCGGAGGCGGTTCGCGAAACGACGCCGGAGCGGCACCAGAAGATGCGCAGTCGCTGATGCTTCGCGCGCGCATCGCCGAGAACGTGGGGCGCGGAGATTTGGACGGAGCCGTCGCGGCATACGATGAATTGATGGCCCGCGATTCGTCCCAGGTGCTGGCGCGCCAGATGCAGTTGGCGGTGGCGAATCATCTGAAGACGCTGGGGCAATATCCGCAATCGGTGGCGGCTTACGGAAAATTTCTCGATGTGTATCCGCGGGATGCCGAGGCGCCGCGGGTCAAGCTGATGCTGGGGATCATTTACGCGAAATACCTGGAGAAACACGAAACCGCCGAGGCTTACCTGCGCGAATCGGCGGAGAGCTTGAAGGACCCGGAGCAGCGCGAGCAGGCTTCCCAGTGGCTGCAGACCGTGGTGGCGGCGCTGGGTCGCGGCGGCACGTCGCCGGCGTGAGTGAACGACGAGCCCCGGACTTCCAGTCCCGGCGGTTTTCATGAAGAGATGAACTCGCATTTGAAAAACCAGAATGAAAAGATAGGGCACGCCGCCCGCGAAAATGCCGGCACGGCGGCATTTGGCGGCGTGATCCTCCTTATTCTTGGTTCTTTTTTCAGAATCGGATTCCATGCCGGGCATGGCCCGATCTATGCATTTTTGATTGACCTGTTTAACTGGAGCGTGCCGGCGGCGGGCGCGCTCATGCTTGCGGCCGCGGCGTTGTGTTTCCTGGGAAGCCGGTATGGCTTGATTCTCGACGCGGCGACCTCGGGCGTCACCGGCCTGATCCTTGTCGCATGCGGAGTCGGGTGGACGGTCTTCGAGGGCAAATTGGATGTCTATACCGTGGTGGTTCTGCTTCTGGCAGTCATGCTGCTGCGGGAGAGCTATTCGACGGGGATGAATTTCTGGGGGCACATGCCCAGGTCCGCTGGCGGCAAGCGCGTCGTCGAAGCGATGGCTCCCGCGCCGCCGGTTCGGATCAATTCGAGTGTGCTTCCAAAAGACGGCGAGCCTGCACCGGAAGAGGGCTATCTCGCGGCGCTGGCTCGCGAGCGCGACGAGGACTAGGCATCTCAATCGCGTGATTTCGTGGCGGCGCTCCTTGCCCCAACGAGGCAACGGGTTGTAGCCACGAGTGGAGCGAAGCGGAACTCGTGGACCTGTCGCAACCTGTGCCCGTCTGCTCCGAAGGAGCGGCGGAGTCGTATCGGTTGACAAACTATTGAACACACAACCACAATCCCGCTATTCCCGGCAAATCCTCTACGAGCACTTCGGCCCGGCTGCGCAGGAGAAACTGCGTGCCGCCCGCGTGACGCTGATCGGCTGCGGGGCGCTCGGTACCGTGCTGGCCAACACCTTGGCGCGCGCCGGCGTCGGCCTCCTGCGCATCGTTGATCGCGATTTCGTCGAACTGAACAACTTGCAGCGGCAGGTGCTCTTCGACGAGCAGGACGTGCGCGACGGCACGCCGAAGGCCGTCGCAGCCGCGGCCGCCCTCGCGAAGATCAATTCCGAGATCGCGATCGAGCCTGTCGTCGCAGACGCGCACCCCGGCAACATCGAGGTCTTCGCCGACGGCGCGAACGTCATCCTCGACGGTACGGATAACTTCGAGACGCGGTATCTCATCAACGACACCGCCGTGAAACACGCGATCCCCTGGGTCTACGGCGCCTGCGTCAGTGCCGAGGGCATGGTCATGCCCATCCTGCCGGGCGAGACGCCATGCCTGCGCTGCATTTTCGACGAACCTCCGCCGGCCGGCGCGAGTCCGACGTGCGACACCGTCGGCGTGCTTGCGCCGATCGTGCAGGTGGTGGCGAGTCTTCAGGCGATGGAGGCGATGAAAATTCTGATCGGCCGCAAGGACGCGCTGAATCGAAAGCTGCTACAGATCAACGTGTGGACCGGCGCGTTCACCGCATTCGACATGCAGCCGGCGCTGGATGGCGGCGAGTGCGACTGTTGCAAGGAGCGCAATTTCATCTACTTGAAAGGTTCGGCGACCGGGCGCACAGTGTCGCTCTGCGGTCGCGACGCGGTGCAGGTCCGGCCGGCGTCCGATATTCGCATCGTGCTGGAGGACGTGCTGGCGCGCGTCGCGCCGGCGGCACGGAGCGCTCCACGGCTCAACCGATATTTACTACGATTCGAGGTCGATGACTACGAGATCACGTTGTTCCGCGGCGGCCGGGCGATTATCAAGGGCGTCTCGAGCGCGGAAGAGGGAAAGACGATTTATGCGAGATACATCGGTGTCTGAAAAATTCACGATTAGAAAGTCTTCCCGGCGAGTCGCGTTTGGTTTGTTCGTCCTGGCCATTCTGCCGATCGGCTGCACCGAGTTCACTCATTTCGGTCAGGTGAGCGATCGGCAGGGGACGTGGCCGGTCAACGATGTCAGAATCTCCCAGCAACAGGGCGACGGACAGTGGCGGCCCATCGGCACCACGGACGGCAAAGGGAAGTGGAACATTCAGAAGGCGGCCATCGGCGCCGGGGGCCGCGTGAAGTTTGAAAAGCCTGGCTACCAGACCGTCGTGCTGTCCGAGAGCGAGTTCCTTCAGCAGAGCA
>DATMEE010000539.1:0-20810 GCA_035557035.1 Phycisphaerae bacterium | reverse complement strand
CCTTCTGCGCGAATCTCGCGTCGGCCGAGGAGCCGTTCGTCAATCTCACCCTCGACCAGGCCTGCGCGAAGGCCGCGACCGAGAAAAAAGTGGTGATGATCGACTTCTACACCGTCTGGTGCGGCCCCTGCAAAATGCTCGACCGCAACACCTGGCCCAACGAGAAGGTTCGCAAGCTGCTCACCGAAAAGGCCATCTCTTTGAAAGTAGACGCCGAAAAGAACCGCGAGCTCAGCCAGAAATATCGCATCACCTCTTATCCGCAAATCGTCTTCCTCAAGCCCGATGGCTCGGAGATCGACCGACTCATCGGCTATCGCGACGCCGAGGGCTTCCTGCGCGAGGCCGCGGGGCCGTTGATCGGAAAAGACAGCCTCACTCTGGCGAAGGAGGCCATCGACAAAACCCCCGGCGATCCGATGCTTCGCATTCAATACGGCGACGCCCTGGCCCAGCGCGGCAAGGCCGCCGAGGCGCTGAACGAGTATACCTGGTGTCTTGAGAACTGGCGGGAGCAAAGGAACCTGCGCAACACTTCGGTCATTCCGAAGATCGCCGCTTTGGGACGCGTGCTCCCGCAAGCCACGGCGACGCTTGCGCAGCATCGAGCCAGGGCCTTGGCGCTCCTTGCCCAGGAGCGTCCAGTCGCATCCGAGCAAACGAACGGCGGTCCTGCGTCGCGGCCGGCGGACGCGAACATGAGCGCCATGGAGGAAGCCGCCGCGACGCTGGTGTCGATCGACCGCGCCCAGCGGCGCCCCAACGAGAGCGTTGCGACGTATGACCAGTTGAAGCAAAAAGGAGATCGCTGCGCCGAGGCGCGCCGGGCGCTGGCGGTTTACCTGATCGACGTGCTCTGGTCCTCGAAGCGCTACGAGGACATGGTGAGGGACTGCGGCGATCCGCTGCAGCGGCTGGCCCAGCAGATCGATCTCTACAACAAATCGATCGCCGAGCGCGGCGCGCAAAACGCGCAGTTGATGCAATACATGAAGCAATCGGTCACGGGCACCATCGCCCGACTTTACGAGGCCCTCCTAGGGACCGGGAACGATGCCGTGGCCATGACGCTCGCGGAGGAGCTCTTGAAATTCGACGGTTCGGGCCGAACCTACAGCACGCTCATGACCCACGCCGCCCGGTCGGGACGCACCGGTCCGGCCCGCGAGCTGGCCAACAAGGCCCGCGCCACCTTGAAAGAAACAGAGTACGCACAGGTCCAGGCGGCGCTCAACCGCCTGCCCCCGGAAGCCACCGCGATCCCGACTTCCAATCCCGCCGCGAACCCCTGACGAGATTACCGAATCGGTCGCAAGTAGTTTTGGAACTCCACTTCGCCGCGGCGGGGCGGCGCTCCCCCGTCCCCCAGCAAAATTCAGCTATCGAAGGCGTGGAGGAATTCCAGGCAAGAAAAAAGCCCGGAGTTTCCTTCGGGCTTGAAGCGATCAATTCTAGAAAGCGAGTTCAGACGCCGCGCCGACTTCGTTTCAGGACGAATATCGCGGCCATGCCGAGCAATCCCAGCGTTCCCGGCTCGGGCACGATAATCTCGATCGTCTTCTTCTGAATAAAGGACGTCGTGCCGGGCTGGCTGGTCGTCTGCAGATTGTTGTTGAAGTTCAGAATGACCTCGACGATGTTCAGACCGGTGAGGTCGATGACCGTCTCAGTGGTGAACTCGACAAACGAGTCGGCCGGCAGACGATATGGTGCCGGCGGAATGACATTCATCGCGTCGGTCTGGGTGACGTGGGTGCCGGGGTTGATGTCGGTCACCACCATCAGCCCGTTGATCGTCGATGCCGTGGCGAAGCCGCCCAGGCCCAGCAGCGTGGTGTCGCCGGTTTCGACAATGAGGATTTCCTTCAGGAACTCGCCGACGTCCGCTCGAATTCTCATGCGCAGGCTGCCGCTGGTGGTGTCGGCCGAGCCGTTCGCCGCGAAGGATGCGAAACCGGTGGGATTGAAGATCAGCCGATCGCCGACGCGCGTGGGGGCGTCGTAAAGCGGGGTCGGATCGGTGATGGAATTCTCCGTCACCTGAAGAAAATCAACCTCGCCCGGATTCAGCCCGACAAAATCGCCGTAATTGATCGGCGCGGCGGAGACGGTCGACAACGCGCTCAACAACGGCGCGGCGGCGAGCCACACATACTTGATTATGGAGCGCATTCTTTCTCTTCCCCGTCCGTCGCTTTGAAAGTTTCCCCTCGCCACTTTTCGGCGGCACTTCTGGCGCGACGGTACTTATCGACAATAATACAGGAATCAGACTCTCAGAATCAATGCCCGGCGCGAGAATTTCAATATGATTTCTCCAGAAATGACGAAGCTGTAATCTTCTGTCATTTCGGCACTTGTGAATGGCTCGCCGTGTTACGCCTCTTCTGCATGACAGCCGTGTTAATCGTTACAACCCGACCTTCGACGGGAAGATTCCATCGTCCTACAGCGGGCTAGACCCATGCAAGAAGATCCAGCAACTCGTCTGCAGAGACGCCGTTTCGCCAAATGACTTCTCCCAACCGAGTGGGAATCACCAAGCGTACCAGACCCTCGCGCACCTTCTTGTCCGCGCCGATCAGTTCGGTAATTCGCAGCGGGGCCGGCGGCTGCGCGCATTTGACAGGATGTCCGACCTGTCGGAGGAGCGCCGTGCAGCGCCCCTGATCCTCCCTGGGAAACCCCGCCCAGCGGACGCCGGCTTCCATCGCCGCGAGCAAACCCATTCCCACGGCTTCGCCATGTCGGAGCGTCCCCCCGCTCGCCGACTCCAGCGCATGGCCGATCGTATGCCCGAGATTCAGCGCCGCCCGACCGATACCCTCGCTCGCGGTCTCACGCTCGTCCATCGCCACGAATCCGGCCTTCACCTCGCAGTTGCGGCGAATCAACTCAGTCATGACCGCCGGCTGCCGCGCGAGGATTTCATCCACGTTCCGTTCGTGCCACGCGAGAAACTCCTCGCCGGAGAGAATCGCATGCTTCACCGACTCGGACAGCGCCGCCGTGAAGTCGCGCGCCTCCAGCGTTTTCAGACAGGCCACGTCGATGCACACCATCGCCGGCTGGTGAAACGCGCCGATCAGGTTCTTGCCCGCCGCATGGTTGATCGCCGCCTTCCCCCCGACGCTCGCGTCGACATCCGCCTCCAACGAAGTCGGGCATTGAATGAACGGAACGCCGCGCATCCAAGTGGCGGCCACGAACCCGGCCAAATCGCCGACGACGCCGCCGCCCAACGCGATGATCGGCTCGTCGCGCTCATGATGAATCGCCGCAAGCTCGTCATACAACCGGCCGGCCTGCTGCAACGACTTGCTATCTTCACCGGCGGGCACGGTAAGAACGTGAGACCGGATCGTGGTGGCAGTCAGCGAATTGCCCAGCGCATTCGCATATAACGGCGCGACATTCGAATCCGTAATGATGCACGCGCGACGGCCTCGCCAACGCTCCATCAGCGTGCCCATCTCGGCAAGCAGTCCGTCCCCGATGGTGACGGTGTAGCCGTTCTCTCGCAGCGGCACTGTCACTGTTTGGTAGCCCCGGGCCATGGTCGCTCTCTGTGCCTTCGTCCTGGACCGCATCGCCGCGGTTGTACAGACTATAACCGCCCCCTAAGATTCCCGTCGTTCCCGCAAAATTGGGACGATTTGAATAACCTTTCATCACCCGCGAGTGTCACCATGCCCGACTTGATTCCCGTTCACGGCAGATTGTCCGCACCGGTCAACCGCACCGTCGCCGCAGATCGCATCGCCGAATTCAAAAAGCAGGCTGAATCCCTGGAGGCCATCACCGTCGATGACGCCGACGTGTCCACGGTATACCGCTTCGGCGACGGGGCCTTGAGTCCGCTCACCGGACCGATGAACCGCAAGCAGTGGCACCAGGTTCTCGATCACGCGAACATCGAAAACAACGGCGAGGCGTATGCCTGGACGATTCCACTCTCGCTGCCGATTTATGCCGACCAGGCCGCATTGCTTCAGTCCGGACAGAAAGTCCGGCTTCAGACCGCGAAGGGCGATCTCATCGGCGTGCTGACGATCAACGACATCTTCGACTACGACAAGGCCAAGTATCTGAAGGCGGTCTATCGCACCGAGCGGACCGACCACCCCGGCGGGCGCATGGTGATGAACGACCCGCGCGACGCGCTGCTGGGCGGCGAGGTGGAGGTGCTGCCGCAGCCGAGTCACCCCGCCTACGGCAAATACGTCCTGCGCCCGGAGCAGACGCGAAAGCTCTTCGCCGAGAAGGGCTGGACGAAAGTGGTCGCCTTTCAGACGCGAAACCCGCTGCACCGCGCCCATGAATACGCACTTGTGTTCGGGCTTGAGACGCTCGTTCGGGAATCCGATACGGCCGGCGCCGTGCTCAATCCGCTCATCGGTGAAACCAAATCCGACGACGTGGACGCAGCGACGCGCATGGCGACCTACGAAGCGCTCATCCAGCAGGACGCTCTGGGACAGGGTGACAAGGACGAGGCGCTCTGGGCGGGCAAATCCTACGCGATGCGCGATCGCGTCATCCTGCTCGGCCTCGACATCAAGATGTTCTATGCCGGACCGAGCGAAGCCGTCATGCACGGCATCTACCGACAGAACTACGGCTTCACCCACATCGTCATCGGCCGCAAGCACGCCGATGCGCCGTACGACGACGGCACCGACATCTGGGACCCGCTCGACGCCCAGCGCATTTTCGACAAGCTCGGCGGCAAACTCGAAATTCAGCCGATCAAGGTCGGCTTCGCCGCGTACTACGACTCGGTCGGCCGAGTCGATCTCGTCGAAAAGTATCCGAATGAGAAGCCCGTTTCCATTACAGGGCGGCAGATTCGCGAGGAGCTTCTCGCCGGCAAGCTGCCCGACCCGCGCATCATGCGGCCGGAGACGGCGAAGATTCTGATTGAGAAGATGAAAAAAACAGAGCCGGCGCCCATGAAAACAGAGCCGCGCCCATAAGGAAGCGGAAACCTCACTTCTGATAATGAAAGTCCATACTCATTGATCGTGAATCACCCCGGAATGTTCCGTACAATATAAGTGACCTGAAAAGGGTTTCGACTCTGAGAAGGAAAATGCCGGTGTCGCTGACATTGTCCGACTTTCTTGCCAACATGGATCGCCATCCCGAGCGCGTCCCGCTCGATGAGCTGACGGCCATGCTTGAACGGCTGGAAATCTCCCTCGACGACGTCGGCGAGTACGTACAATACGGTCCGCAGACCTATCGACGAAATCTCATGCACGCCGGCCCGGGCTATCACGCCCTGATCCTCTGCTGGAAGAACGGCCAGCGCAGCCCGATCCACGACCACCGCGGCTCGAGCTGCGGCGTGCGCGTGCTCAAGGGCGTCGCGACCGAGACGTATTTCGAGCGCAGCGCCAATGGGCCGATCTACGCCGTCTCCTCGCGCGAGCTGCGCGAGGGCCAGGTCTGCGGCTCGCAGGATTCCGACATCCACCAGATTTCCAACCTGCAGCCGGGCGATGCCGAGCTGGTGACGCTACACGTCTATTCGCCGCCGCTCATCGTCATGGGCACCTATTCGCTCGACGACGCGAGCGTCGGCGAATTCGCCGACCCCATCTTTGAATTCAGCCATGGCGCCGGAATCTAAGCGCGGACCGATTCCAAGCCCGAAGCGCTAGCGAGGCCGTGCGCCACTGCTCTGTGACTCGCAGAGCAGTGGCACATGGCACTTGTGTGATGTTGACACTTTGTCCCACATTACGTCCCCAACGGGCACACGCGCTTCAGCGCTCGCTGACACTTGCCCAGCCCGAACCAGTACCAGATCAAAACAACCGGCGTGGCGAGTACGAGAATCGTATGCGCGGTTCCCATGGCCTTGCCGAACACGAACAACAATGGCACCGTCGCGACCACGGCAGCCGTCACGAATGAACTATTACGCAGCCTTCTCGCCAGCTTTGGCGCCGGTATGCGCGCCAGCAGCCGCGTCAAGAACAGACCGAATCCCGCCACTCCGCCAAAAAGGATAATCGCGCAGAGCGCGGCCACGATCGTCGCGGTTACGATCGACCTGCCTTGCAGAAGTTTCGCTGAATACAAGAAAATCGGAGTGACCGCCGAGATCAGAATCGCCACGCGGGCCAGGACGGCGTACATGCGCACCCGGCCACCGCGATGCCCCCCAGGCTCGCGCGAAGTGCTCAACCAGACGCCGACGGAAAACGCCGCCGGCAATCCAAAACAGATGGTCATTCCGAGCCATTCCACAACGCTATCGCTTGGGTAGATGCCCATCTCCATGAATAGGAAGGGTAGCGAGATGAGGACCATCGCCAGCGCCGCGCTGCCCCAAAGAATGGTCAGTCCAAGCCGGATTCGGCGTAGCCAACGCGGCGATGCGAACACAAGCCGATCGTCGCCGGCGCTGTCGGCCACGGCGGTGTCGCACTCCGGACACTTGGATTGGACCTCCAATCCACGGAGATCGTAGTCGCACTTGACGCAGGGAATTGTGCCGGTGCTCGGCATGCGTGGGAGGGCATTCCGGTTCGCGTCGTCGGCCAATGCGCTCGGCTCATCGTGAACCGGTCCAATCGCGCCCTCATTCTTGTTTCCGCATTCGGGACAAATCGCCGTGGTGATTCCGCGCAGGCTGTAACCGCAACTCTGACAATGATGGGGCGCAAAAATGCGAATCGGACGCCAGAAAAAGAATGAAACGATTCCGGCAGCCAGCAAAAGCGGCCAACCTAAAGGTATGAAATACCCGGTTACCTCCTTTTTCGGCAGGCCGAAGAACAGACGAATCGAATCAGAGAAGCTAAATGGGTTCGAGTGATTGATGACATGAAATTGCCTGAGCTCGCTCGGACGGGGATTGAGGTCGATCATCAACCCGCTAAAACCAGTGACAACATGCACCGTTTCGCCGTAGTAGCCGATGCCCTTGTGGAACGAGACAGGCAAGCCAACGAGCATCACGAGCAAGATACTTGAGAGCACAAAGCAATAGGGCCGTTTCCTTATTCGGTGTGCGAGACTGATGGGAATGGTATTCGACGGGTCAGCCGATCGCCCCACTGGTAAAGCGGTCTTACTTTTCTCGAGTCGTGCTGGGACGACGGATGGCTCATCCGACGATCGGGCGGTTTGCGGTTCGGGTCCGCGACTCCCGGACCCCGGGCCCTGTTCGGCGATCAACACCCGCTTCCGAGCAGCGATCGACGAGATCTCGTCGAAATAGGTCGCCGTTTTCAAGGCACTGCCGCTCTCCTTCAATGCTGGCGCTTCGCGCGACGGATCCGCTTCGTGCGTCTTCCCGTCCCATCGCGACACCAGCGCCGCGATCGCCCGCGTCCCGCGCTGGGCGTTGGTCTTTTCACCTTGCGCCTCACGCAGCGCCTGTCGAAAATTCGCGGCGCTTTTGTGCCGAAACATCGGGTTGACGTGAACGGCCCGCTGAATGACTTCGATCACCGCGTCCGGCACCTTGCATTCGCGCAGACAATCGGTCGGCATCGGGCCGCGTGGCTGCCGGCCGGTCATCTCCGGTCCGCCGACGGGAAATGGCCGCAGGCCCGTCAGACATTCGAACAAGGTGATCCCCAGCGCATACACGTCGCTCCGGGGCGATACCGATCCCTCGAACATCTCGGGCGCCATGTAGGCCGGCGTGCCCGCGACATTCTTCTCCCTGCCGCTTGACGCCCGGCGATGGGTCAGTCCGAAGTCGGTGACGAAGACGTGACCCTCGCCGTCCAGCAAGACGTTCGCCGGCTTGATGTCCCGGTGAATGATGTTCCGCTCGTGCAACTCGCCCAGGGCATCAGCCACGCAATCCATGATCGCCAGCGCGGCCGATTGCTCGAGAGCGCCGCCATGCTCGATCATCGCCGCCACGGTCGGACCGTTGACGTACTCCATCAGCAGATATGGCACGCCCTCGATCAGTTCGGCCGCATACATCGCCGTCAGACACGAATGGCGTACGGCCGCCGCCGCACGCGCCCCGTCGAGAAATCGGCCGAAGTCGGGATCGTCCGGGTCGGTCACGGCGTTCAGCAAGAACTTGACGGCCACGTCGCGACCGAGCATCTCGTCGCGCCCCAGCCAGACGCTCCCCATTCCCCCCCGTCCCAGCTCACGAATCAGACGCACGGCGCCAAGCTGTCGCGGCACAACGATGTCGGTTTGAGCCGCAGAGGGGAAGCTCGTCTGAAGACAGGAGATCGTGATGGTGTCGTCGGCGGACATGCCAGCGTGCAAAGTACAAGACGCGACCAGCGGCTGCAATGTGGCACGTTCGTGGGAGCCCGGGCGCCCGGCCCAAATGAAAGTTCTGTAACCTTGCTCCGATCATCGTCGGAACCTCACCCGATCGAGCGCTATAGTGCCGCGATTCGAATCGGCGGCCTGTTCATGATCTGACTCTCCGCGGCGTCGGCGCGGACCTAACAAGGAGTGTCAGCGATGCGGCCCACCAAGACCTCATTCACCGTTCTGTTCGTCCCCATCCTCGTGATTCAAATTTCCGGCACGTGCCCTCCGCCGGATCCGTTGCCGCTGGACAAATTCACGCTCTGGTCCGACGGCGCGAATGTACGCGGCGCGAATATCTATCAGCGGCGCGTGTATCAGGAGGTTGACGGCGCCGATTTCCTCGGTCCCGGCCCCTTCGGTCCGCCTTATACACAGGAGAATCTCAACCAGCTCGCCGACTTGGGCGCGAATTACGTCAATATCTCGTGCAGCGGAATCTTCACCGAAATGCCGCCTTATGAAGTCGACGCGGAGGCACAGGCCAACCTCGACGATCTCCTCGAAAAAGCCGCTGCCGCGAATCTCTTCGCCGTCATCAGCTTTCGCACCGGCCCCGGTCGCAGCGAATTCGCCATCTTCGAAGGGCAAGACTGGTTCCCTCAGGAACTGGTGCTCAACACGGTGTGGACGGACGAAGCCGCTCAAGACGGGTGGGCGGACATGTGGCTGCACACCGCCGAGCGATATCGCGACAACGCGATCGTCATCGGCTACGACCTCATGGTCGAACCGAATGGAGCGAGCACGATCCTGGGCATCTTCGATCCGGCGGACTTCTACCCGGCTCATGCCGACTCGCTGGTGGATTGGAACCCGTTTCACGCACGAATCAGCGCCGCCATCCGCGAGGTCGACGACGACACGCCGATCCTGGTCAACGCCATGAGCTACGGCAGTCTTCTCTGGTTGCCCCATCTCATCCCCAGCGACGACACGCGAACCGTCTATACCGTCCACCACTACGAGCCGTTCGATTACACCCACCAGGCCGCGGGCGCCGGCCCGACCTATCCGGGAGACATGACCATCGATGGCCAGACGGTCACGGTCGATGCGGCCTATTTGCAGAGTCTCCTGGCGCCGGTCGAGGAGTTCAAGAATGAGCACGGCGTGCCGGTCGCGATCAACGAATTCGGTGTCATGCGCTGGGCACCTGGCGCAGCGCTGTATTACCGCGACCAGGTCGCGGCCTTCGCCACGCTGGATATCAATCACGCGGTCTGGCTTTGGGAATCGAGCCATGAACCATTGGCCGAAGCCGACGACTTCAACTTCCGCCACGGCCCCGATGCGGCGAATCATACCGATGTGGATAACGCGCTTCAGGACGCGATCGAGAGCGAATGGAGCAAGAACACCCGGCGACCCAATGGTTAGGAGGTAGGGGGGATTCGCCTCTTGACCCACCTCTTCGCGAATCGGGCGCTCGATCGCGCGGGTGTCACTTCTTTTCCGCAGACGTATGCGCCGATTTTCGTCGCGAGCGGCTTTGCCGTTCTCACTCCGATGGCTGGGTCGATACGGCTGACCCACCCTACACGTTCGGAATTCGCAGTCTGGCACCCGCCGCGGCGGGTAAACTCAGGCACGGACGCTGCGGGAATGACGCCAGCCGCCCGCGATTGTATCCTACGGTCGCGGCGAATTTGAAAACCCGGACTCCTTCAACGAGGGACTTTTCCATGATCACCCTGGCGGATGCACGAAAAATCATCGCGGCGGCCGAGGCCAAGGCGAACGACATCAAGCAGCCCATGAACATCGCGGTCGTCGATGCCGGCGGCCATCTTATTTCGCACGTGCGCATGGACGGGGCGTGGATCGGCAGCATCGACATCTCGATCAACAAGGCCTTCACCTCGCGAGCCTTCGACATCGCGACCCAGGACCTGGCCAAGTATGCCCAGTCGGGCGGCGAGTTTTTCGGCATTCACGAGTCCAACGGCGGCCGGATCATGATCTTCGCCGGCGGCGTGCCGCTGAAGCACGGCGGGCAGGTCGTCGGCGCCATCGGCGTCAGCGGCGGCTTGGGGGCACAGGATCAGGCCGTGGCCGAGGCCGGCGCGGCCGTGTTGAAGTAAACAACACGCCATGCATGATTTCGCCCAATTGCAAGAGGCGTTCGCCCGCGTTCCGGTGAACCGGTACCTCCGGCTGGCGCTGCGGGAACGAACGAATGACCGGTGCGCCGTCTGTGCGGAGATTCTTCCCGAATACACTCAGGAGCATGGTGTCGTGCATGGGGCACTCGTCACCGCCTTCGCCGACACAGCCGCGGTCTGGCTGTTTCACCCCGAACTCGCGGAAGGCCATTCGATGACCAGCGTCGAATTCAAGGTCAACTTTCTGTCCCCCGCGTTCCTGGATCGCGGCCCGCTCATCGCCGAAGCGGCGCTGGTGCGGCGCGGCCGGCGGATCGGCGTGGCCCAGGCCGATGTTCGTCAGCGTGACGAGCTGATCCTTCGGGGGTTGTTCACCTACATGTTTTTTCAGAAGTCCGCTCCGGCGGTATGAAGGCAAGCTGTGTCATGACTCCGACGCCGGCCCCATTGAAAGACGAAATACTCCGGGCTTCGTCAGCGCTCTTTTCCGAGCGCGGCTATCACGGCACCAGCGTGCGCGACATCGCCGAGCGCGTCGGCCTGCAGGGCGGCAGTCTTTACGCGCACATCGCCGGCAAGGAGGAGCTGCTCTTCGACATCGTGAATCGTGCGGCCGACCAGTTTTTTGCGGCGATCAAGCCGATTGTCGCATCCGAACGCGACGCGATGCAGAAGCTGCGGCAGGCCATCATCGCCCATGTCGAGGTCGTCGCCGGTGACGTGGAGGCGGCAGCAGTCTACACCGTGGAGTGGCGGCACCTGTCGGCCGATCAAAAGAAGGCAGTCACGGCGCGGCGCGACGAGTATGAGAAGCAGTTTCGCAAGCTCATCTCCGACGCGATCCAAGAGCGCTACGTCACCGCCACCGACCCGGCCGGCGCGACGCTGTTCATCCTTTCGTCGCTCAACTACGTCTTCACCTGGTACCGCCCGCGGCCGGGCGGCAAGTCGCCGGCAGAGGTGGGCAAGATGCTGTCGGATTACATTTTCGAAGGCCTGAAGCGCCGCGCGGCGGTATCCTAGTTTGTCGCTCTGAGCGAAGCGACTCGTCATTCTGAGCGAAGCGAAGATCCCGTAGGCTGGGGTCGGCCTTTTGACCCACCTTCTCGGCCGAAAGCGCTCTGCGAGTAGGTGGGTCAAAAGGCCGACCCACCCTACCTGTTCTGTCGCTCCTCAGGATGACCCGCTGTCGTCACTTGATGCGATAACCTTCGATATTGAAAATCCACCCCACCACCGCGCCAATCGAGATTTCATCTCCCACGTAGCTCTCGCGGGTGAACGCCGCCGAGCCGCAGCCGTGCGTGTCGCGCGACGAGGCGTTCATTCTCGCAATCCGGTCCACCCAGCGCTGCATGTTTGCCGGCCGCAGGTCGATCCAGCCCTTGTCGGCCCACGCGTTGACCGCCTCCGGCGTCAGTGCCGGCTTTGTGACGTTTGGAATCTCCGGAATCCGGATGAACGGCCCGCGGATGAGCGAATCCCCCGCGGGCGTGAGAATCGGCAATCCCACCGCCGCCATGGCCTGCTGCAGCCCGGCGTCGCGCTGCACGAGCGTGAACAGCTCTTCAGAGAGCGACTGAGGTTTCTTCGCCAGAACTGCCGTCAGCGTGGCATACTGCGTCTTGAGCAGGAACGCCTCCCACAGCAGCTTGCCCAGTTCCGGCGGGCCGAGCTGCCCCAGCGCCACGGACGGCAATCCGGTCTGCTTCTCCAGTCGGGCGACGTCGTTGAGCGCAAACTGCCGCAGGTATCCCGCGCGATAGGTCGGGTTCATCACCGCGCTGTCGATAGCCGCGATCACGTCGTAGCCCGTGTTGCTGCCCTTGATCTCCAGCACCACCTGCTCGGCAATCTCCTCGGGCGTGATGAACTCCATCTGCCAGATGTGCGTGATCGCCTCGAACTCGCCGCGGGTGAAGATGCCGTTCTCCCCGGTGTCGATGACCACCGCCTCCAGCGGCCGTAGCTCCCTGTACTTGTCCGGCGCCTCGCGCAGATCGAGCGCGGCGCCCAGCCGCTCGGTCCGCGTCTCGTACACCTGCACGATGCCGCCCTGTTTGTGATCGCGAATCTGTTTGCGCCGCTCGATGTTCGCGTATCCGACCAGCGCGCCGGGCTTCAACTCCTTCACCACCGGGCAACCCGGCGTGCGGGCCATGAGAAAAAGCAATCCGGTGTGGGCGAAAGCGATGGCGGTCTTGGTCATCAGCGCCGTCGAGGGCTTGTCCTCGGAGTGCGTGTAGGGAATGTTCAGCCCCATGCCGCCAGTGCCGGTCGTGCCGACCTTCAGGTAGAGCCGCGTGCCCGCATCGACCATCGCGTTCTTGATAATCAGCACGTGCCGGATCAACTGCGGAATCGATTGCGAGAGCAGCAGCGTCTCCAACGTCTGGGCGAAGCTCTCGAGCGAAAAGGACCCGGAATCCGCCGCTGATTCAGCCAGCAGCTCGCCCAGTGCCTTTCGTGCGGCGTGTGACGTGGTGAAGACATCCTGATAGCTGATGCCGGTGGCGGTGTTGACGGCATCGACGATCACGCCGGGCTTGAAGTCGCGGATCACGTTCGCGAGGGTGGAGCGCTCGTCCGCCGCGTTCATGTCATCAAGCAGATCCTCCAGCAGCTTGGCGCGATCCGCAGCTGAATCGAGAAGATCGCGGCGCTGGCGCGCCCCTCCGGCCGCGGTCCATTCAGAGCGAAGGAACATGTCGCCCCAGACGCCTTCAAATTTCACCTTGCTGAATTGTTTGCTCAGCGGCTCGACGGCGCGCTGCACCTCGGCCTCGGACATTGACCAGATCAGGATGGAGGCGGGCGAAAGACTGCTGCTGATCTCGTGGGCGATCTGCCGGCCGATCATGCCGCCGCCGCCGAGGATGAGGTACTTTTCACCGGACTTCATGCATGACTCCGCGACGCCTTATGAGCACCTAGGGAAGTTTTTTGATGTTAAGGGGAAATGAAACCCGTCCCAAGCGAACCTACGGAAGGTCGAATGAGAATGCGTTCCGGACAAGCTCAAGATGTCGGCCGTGGATCCGCAGCATCCAGCGGCGCTTCGACTGACAGGTTCTCTGCTATTCAGGAAGATTCAGCATGGTTTCTAAGGATAGCATTTATAGTCACTTATAGCCGATGTCGCAGGCCTTAATTACAATAAAACGAGCGCTTGTTATTTTAGGTCGGTATGATATACCGGATCAATACTGAGCGGTCCGACAACCATCATGCGCGGAGATCTGAGATGGTGAGCTTCATGCCGACGAATCTGGCCGATCGACCCGGTGATCCTGGATACGACGACCGACTCGCGACCTTCGAGGCGCGGATCGCGCGCGGCGACAAAGTCGAGCCCGGCGACTGGATGCCCCAGGACTATCGCCAGCAGCTCATTCGCCTGATTCACGTTCACGCCAACAGTGAAATCTGCGGCGCGCTGCCCGAAGGCACCTGGATTCCGCACGCCCCCAGTCTCAAACGCAAGCTCGCCCTGGTTGCGAAAGTCCAGGACGAGATCGGCCACGGCCATCTGCTCTATCGCGCCGCCGAGACGCTCGGCAAGCCGCGCGAGGAGATGATCGAGGAACTGATCGAGGGCAAGGCAAAATACTCCAACGTCTTTCATTATCCCGCCGAGACCTGGGCCGACGTCTGCGTGATTGCGTGGCTCATCGATGCCGCGGCCATCGTCAATCAGAAGATGATGGCCGAGGGTTCCTACGGCCCCTACGGCTTCGCCCTGCGGCGCATCTGCTACGAGGAGGCGTTTCACCTCACACACGGCTACGACATGTGCATCTCGCTGGCGACGGGCACGAAGCTGCAGCGCGACATGCTGCAGGACGCAATCAACCGCTGGTGGAAGCCGATCATGATGTTCCACGGCCCGGCCGACAAGGAGTCGAAACACACCGAGCAGCTCATGAAGTGGCGGATCAAGCTGAAGACCAACGACGAGCAGCGGCAGGAATTCTTGCGGAAGTACGTGCCGAAGATGTTCAACCTGGGTCTGAAGGTGCCGACCGAGTGGGACCTGCGCTTCGACAAGGCGTCGAATACGTGGAAGTACAACGAGCCGGACTGGCAGGAATTCATCAGCGTGGTTCGCGGGAATGGCCCGGTCAGCGCCAAGCGATTGGAAACACGACGGCTCTCCCACGAGCAGGGACGCTGGGTGCGCGACGCACTGAGCGCCGCCGCCCAGGGAAAGCGCATTCCATTGCTAGCCTAGAGGTACATCCTGATGGCGCGGGCTGGTGCAATAACGGGAGATGCCTTCGCTCCAAAGGAGCGACGGGCTGTAGCCACGGGTGGAGCGAAGCGCAACCCGTGGACCCATTGCCGCTTCATTCAGTCCGCTCCGAAGGAGCGGCGGATTCATAGAGTGGGCGCACCCAATATGGATGCAACGGATCACCTTTGTGGATAGCGACTGGCCAGTCTGGGAAGTCTTCCTCCAGGCGACGCGCGGCGAATCGCACGTGCACGTCGGCTCGGTCCACGCGCCCGATGGCGAGACTGCCATCATCATGGCACAGGCCCAGTTCACCCGCCGCGACCGCTGTGTGAACATCTGGGTCGCCCCGGCCGACGCGATCGTCGCGACCGCCTATGAAGACGCTGACATGTTCGAGCACGGCACCGACAAGAGCTATCGCGAGGCCTTCGGTTACGAGACCACCAAACGCGCCAAGGCCGTCGGCGATGCAGCGGAGATTTGAACACCGGCGAAAGCAATGACGCCACGAAGGCAAAAGAACAACGGGGCGAGATGGTTAGCCACCGGTCTGGTTGTTCTCGCCGTTGTAGGGTTTCTTATAGTAGGCCAAATGCTGAGATCGGCACGGGCGCCTACGTTAGCGATGTGGGCAAAGGTAAAGGCAGGAGACAGCGAGTTACGAGTTCGAGAATTGCTTGGCGAGCCGCGATATGTATATGAGAGCGACTCATCGCCCGCGAATTATTACGTCGAAGGATACGGCAGAAAAGAGCGCCCGATTTCCGGAAGGGTTCTGATTTACTTTGGAAGCTTCGATCTAATCCTCTACGTTTATATCGATCCACTCGGGCGCGTGGAGGAAATGGTGACGGCGACGAGCTGAAAGATATGCGCGCACGCAACATGATTTACTCAAAGACAATTGATCTGATGGATCCCGTTCGGCTGCCGGTCATCGACCTGCTCTATCGCCTGGCCGACGACGGACTGATCATCGGCCACCGCAACTCCGAGTGGACCGGGCTTGGGCCGGCCATGGAGGAGGACATCGCCTTCTCGAACATGGCCCAGGACAAGATGGGCCACGCCCTGGCGATGTACAACCTGCTGCACGAGATGGGCGAGCCGGAGCCGGATGTGCTGGTCTATCAGCGGCGAGAGGAGGAATTTCGTTGCTGCAGCCTGGTGGTCCTGGAGTGCTTCGACGAATCCGCCCGGACGGCCGATTCGCCGCTTTCCAACAATCCCACGCGCGATTCGCTCCTGGCCCACGGCGACTGGGCGATCGCCCTGGTGCGGCAGTTTTTCTTTTCGGCCGGGGACGAAGTGCGATTCGCCGCACTGGCGGAAAGCACGTTCGCGCCGCTGGCGGCGCTGGCCCGGAAATTCCGCGGCGAGATCAAATACCACACCATGCACGATGAGGCGATGTTGCAGCGCCTGGGCCGCGGCACGACGAAAAGTGGTCAACGGATTCAGACTGCGGTGGACGCTCTCTGGCCCCACGCCCTGGGCATGTTCGAGCCGACGAATCATGACAAGGTTCTGGTGCAGTCCGGCATCTGCCCCCTCGAATCCGAGCTGTGCGACGCGTGGCGGGAGTCCGTTGAGCCATTGCTGCGCAAGTCAGGAATCGACGTTCCCGCGAAGGCCAACCCGATCTACGGCGGCAGAAGCGGCAAGCACTCGCCGGAACTGACCGCGCTGCTGGATGACCTGCAGAAGGTCGCCCGCCTTGATCCGGGAGCAAAATGGTGACGACCGCCTCTACATCCCGCGGGCTCGACCTCATCTGGCAGGCGCTGGAGACGGTCTGCGATCCTGAGATACCCGCACTGACGGTGATCGAGCTGGGCATCATCGCCGACGCCTGGATCGACAACGGCCGCGTCACCATCCAGATGTGCCCGACGTTTTCCGGATGCCCGGCGCTGGACATCATGCAGAGTCAAATCAAGGCGGCCGTGCAGGGCGCGGGCTTTGACGACGTGACAGTGGCCGTAGTATTCGATCCCCCATGGACCAGCGACCGCATCACACCGGAGGGACTGCGCAAACTGAAGCAGTTCGGCCTGGCCCCCCCGGTGCGCTGCAGCGGCGTGGTCCGCGAAGACATGCTGCACAACGTGGCCTGCCCGTTCTGCGACTCAAAAAACACCACGCTTGAATCGATCTTCGGCCCCACGCTCTGCCGCGCGATCCACTATTGCAACAACTGCCTGCAATCCTTTGAGCAGTTCAAGCCGGTATAGTGTTTTTCACATACACTTTATTATAGTGTTCATATCATTAAGCTAAATAATAACTTATGTGCCAGTTCTTTATAGTGTATTCAATAAAGCACTTGACTTTTTGCTGGTTTTAGAGTAAGCTTCTTCTATGAAACAACGCCAGCAACATCAACGATTGACGCGAGGGTATGTCCGGGCGAGTTTCGCCGAGCTCCGGCCCAATTCTCGTCCGTTTTACCGCGCTAGACTTTCTCGCTCCGCGGTCGAGGCATTGATTTCTCATCTGGAAACGTGTGCGCAGGCGGATCGAACCTGGTTCACACTCGCGTCAATGGAACCTGATCTTGAGCGAATTAGTGTCACTCAGGCAACCACGCCCCGATACGAACAGGCCGCCGCCCCAAATTATGCTAGAGGCGACGTATTTCGGGTTTCCGGAAAAAGTAAATCCTGCAATATCGACTTTTCCGGCGGCGCGGGTGCAGCATACTTGGCAAGACAGCTCCGATCGGCATACGACGCTTCAAAAGAATTCGTCGAAATTCGAATTCCATCGTCCAGGCGTCATGTGGTGGAATTCTTCTCGGACACGGCGCTTGCGCCAGAGCATTCCTCGGAGCTTGAGGCGCTGGCCCGGGCAAGTGAGCTGGCGGCAGCATCAACACTCATGGCCGAGGATTTCAGTGACTGGGAATGACGTGCATCGGGTGCGTCAGGGCCAAATTTGGTGGGCGAATCTGCCTCCACCAGTTGGTCGCCGCCCGGTTCTTGTGTTAACTCGATCCTCCGCCATCGAAAGCTTGACGAATGTCACCATCGCCCCACTCACCCGCACAATGCGCAGCATTCCATCAGAGGTGATAATGAAGCCGGCAGATGGAGTGCCGACTTCTTGCGCGATTTCGTTGGAGAATATTACAACAATCCGGCTGGCGATTCTGGACAAGCGGATTACAGATTTGGCTCAGCCCAAATTGCTGGAGGTTTTCGCAGCCATTCGTTATGTCTTTAATATGCAGAAATGATCATAGGTTCAGTCCGAATATGGCTAACCGTGAATCCTTGCGAACCGGGCAGCCCCGTGAACCACTACGAAATCTGGTGCAACCTGCGCGACTCGCACCGCGACATGGAGTTTGTTCAGAACGTCCGCGCCTACCTCGGCCACCTTCAGGAACACGGCAAGATCGCGGCGTGGCGGCTGACGCGCCGCAAATTCGGGTTCGGCCCGCCGGAGCTGGGCGAGTTTCACATCACGATTTCCTGCGAGACGCTGGCGCAACTGGACGAGGCGTTCACGGCGGTCGCACCGCGCTCGGGCGAGCTGGAAAAACTGCACGCGCGGGTCTATTCGATGGTGACCGATTTTCGCGCCGGCCTATACCGCGACTTTCCCGATCCGCAAAGAGCATGAAGGGTTCGCCGTTGACGACGAACAAACTCAATTCGCTACCCTTACCGCCACGAACGGTGACCGCTTCCTGACGGGCGCGGCTCTGTTTGTTACTTCGCGTTGACTTTTTCCAGGCACTGGTGCACGTCCGGCAGCGGCCGCTGCCACATCCACGCCACATCCAGCCAGAATCCCGGAATCGCGGCGGCGTCGTAGCGGCCCGAGGTCATCTCGGTGGCACGCGTGCCGGCCGGGCGGTCGACGAGGAAGCGGGAGTTCGTCCCGTCGATCATCCAGTATTCCGGTACCCCGGCGTCGGCGTAAGCCTTGCGCTTCTCGCCCAGGTCGTAATCGCGCGTGGCCGGCGACAGAATCTCAATCACCAGGTCGGCCGGTCCTTCAAGAAAAACCTCTCCAAGTCGATGAAGACTTTCGCGCTTGATGAAGAGCAAATCGGGCTCAAACCGTTTCTTCTCGCCGAGCTTCATGGCGATGCGGGAACCAAGAACAATGCTCAGACTCCGCGGTTCAACAAAACCGTCCAGTAGTTTCAGCAGAAACTTGAACTGAGTTTCGTGGCCGACATTCGCAGGCGAGTGCATAATCAAGATCCCGTCCAGCAACTCGAGTCGCGTATCTTCGTTTGCGATGCGGTCATAGTCCGCCACGGTGGAACCGAAGCGTCGCAGGATAAACTCCCGGTCGAAGAACTCCAGGGGTGGCGTGCGATCCTGGGTGCCTTGTACGGAATCGGTCTGGGTGGGTGAGGGTGCAATTGCCATCATGATATATTGTATTCGCCCAATCGCCCGGGCAACAAGCGCGTTATACTATTTGAGAGGTTATTCGAGGCGAATTCCGCGTCCGCGCCCTCTTGCCAGTTGGAGCAAACCCATGACCACCGCAGCGAAGAATCCGGCCATTGGAACGTCGCCCGCCGTGAAAGAGGATTTCCTGCCGCTCGAAGGCATCGACCATCTCGAGTTCTACGTCGGCAACGCCTTCCAGGCCGCGCACTTCTACCGGCAGACCTTCGGCTTCAACATCACCGGCTACTGCGGCCTGGAGACCGGCGACCGCGACCGGGCCAGCTACGTCATCGAGCAGGGGAAGATTCGCTTCGTGCTGACCTCTGCTCTCGGGCCGGATCATGAGATCGCGCGGCACTGCCAGTTGCATGGCGACGGCGTCAAGGCCATCGCCTTCCGCGTGAAGGACGTCGAGAAGTCGATCGCGGAAGTGAAGAAGCGCGGCGCGACCATCGTGCGCCAGCCGACCGTGTTCAAGGACGATCGCGGCGAAGTACACGCCGCCGACATTCGCGTTTACGGCGAGACGATTCTCAGATTCGTCAGCCGGGAAAACTACAAGGGCGGCTTCGCGCCCGGCTTCGAAGCCGCTGACATCAAGTCGCCGCGCCCGGCCGGCCTCGCGGCCGTCGATCATGTTGTCGGCAACGTCGAGCTCGGCGCGATGAATCACTGGGCGAATTTCTTCGCCAAGATTCTCGGCTTCGAGCAGCTCACCCATTTCACCGACGACGACATCAGCACCGAGTACAGCGCACTCATGTCCAAGGTGATGCAGAACGGAACCGGCAAGATCAAGTTTCCCATCAACGAGCCGGCCGAGGGCAAGAAAAAGAGCCAGATCGAGGAATATCTCGATTTCTATCGCGGCCCGGGCGTGCAGCACATCGCGATGAACACCGGCGACATCTGCCAAACCGTGCGGGCTTTGCGCGATGGCGGCGTGCGCTTCCTCCGCGTGCCCGACACCTATTACGAAACGCTGGCCCCGCGCATCGGCAAGATCGACCAGGACTACCGCGAGCTGCAGGAGCTCGGCGTGCTCGTCGATCGCGACGAGGACGGCTACCTGCTGCAAATCTTCACCCGCCCCGTGGAAGATCGGCCGACGCTGTTCTACGAAATCATCGAGCGCCACGGCAGCCGCGGCTTCGGCGTGGGCAACTTCAAGGCGCTGTTTGTAAGTATTGAGGAAGAGCAGCGCCGTCGTGGGACGCTGTGACGATATGATATCAGGAAAAGAAGGTTGCTATGCAAGAATTCGACAGAATCTCTGTAAATCCTGAAATAATGGGGGGGCGGCCCTGTATACGTGGAATGCGCTTTCCTATTTCGCGCATACTTTCGATGCTGGCGGCACGGGAGAATGAAGAGGACATCCTTGCGAATCACCCAGATTTGGAGCCGGAGGACATTCGACAGGCGATGTCGTACGCAGCGAGAATCGCGGATGAAGAAGTCGTCCTGCAGCAGCGATGAAGTTTGTAATCGATCAGCCCGTAAGCCCCCTCCTCGCCGAATGGCTGAATGAGCAGGGTCACGACGCGTTTCACGTGCGCGACCGCGGCCTCTCAAGTGCCCGCGATCAGGCTATTGTCGAGTTGGCTTATCAAGAAACGCGGATACTCGTGACCACAGATCTGGACTTTTCAAGAATCGTGGCACTAAGCCGCCGGGAAGGTCCGGAGTTAGTCTGAATTCTTGTGGAAATTGAAAAGAGGGGGCATCCTTCTGAAGTTTGACTGA